>JBBRPU010000526.1:0-2183 GCA_038227545.1 Candidatus Acidiferrales bacterium | reverse complement strand
TTTTTTGTCCCGCCAACGCCAGATTCAAAGTGCGGGCCGCGCGAAAGATGGTGTCCCCTTCTGGCATCTCAAGCGCTTTCCTGAATATCAGCGGAGTCTTCTTCTGCGATTTCCTGTTCAGGCTCGGCCGAAACGAGCGCGCTTTTCGAGCGGCGCATCTGGTAACCGAGCACCGTATCCACGAAGCCGGCGTCCACCAGCTGACCAGCAAGCAGGTGCTCTCGCGCCGGGCCGCCGTTTATTTCACTGATAAGCAAGCCTTGCCGCCGGGCCTGTCGGCGAATGGCTATTTCAGCAAGTTTCCTGGCGAGTTCGCGCGCGAATTGGCCGCGCTCCGGCTCTGATTCGGGCAGAAAAATACGCAAAGCCGGATTGCGCCGCCGCAAAAACGCCGCCAGTTGCCCGTTGATCAGGATTACCGCGGCTCCAGCGGTGCGTGCCATGGAGTGGTGCGTCAGCGGTTCTTCGCTTTCGCCTTCGATCTTTGGCCATGCCAGCAGCGAGCCGTAAGGATTGGCCGGATCGGTTGCGGAAAGGTGCAGCACTTCAGCGCTGGACGGATCCAGGCGAAGACTGCGCAGCATGTCCACCGCAGCAGGCATAGCGAACTGCGCGGCGCCCAATCCGGCGACGAACATTCCGCGGCGCACCCAGCCGCTGTCTTCCATGGTTTTCAACGCGGGATAAACGGTGTTGTAGCCGCCGGGAATATTTTCCGCGATGGCCGTCTCGCGCATCACGATGCCGTGCCGCTGCAAAAGCTGCTGCGAAACGTTGGCGCTCCACTGGGTAGGCGTCAAGGCCACAGCGATACGCTGGCCGAGCAGCGACCAGCGCCCGTGCGCTTGTCCGGAGGCCGTGCGCGATCGCAGGCGCCGCAAATATCCAGGGGATCCGGGCCGCTCCTCCCCGAAGTCTCCACTCTTGCGCTTGCGATCGTCGGGGCGCATTAATTTTCGCAATGGATAAAAAGTGTCGTTGGTGATTTTTCCGGCCCACGCCAGCTCCCATAATGCGTCAACCGTATCGCCCGGAAAACCACCGCCGCACGTTGCATGAATTTCAGAAAAGAAAGATGCCCCGTGACGGGAGAGAAATTCGGCAATTTTTTGTGCGCGCTCAAAATTGGAACTTTGTTCCACCGCTGCTTGAGCAATCGTTGGCAAGGCAGCCGTCGTAGGAGCCGAGTCGGGAAGCCGGAGCAGCGGCAGCGATTCGGTGAGATACAGCGCGATGCGTCCATTGCGATCGCCAATTTGCTCCACGCCGACCCAAGTGACTTCACCTGCGGCCATCAAAGTGTCGAGATTGCCGGGCGCGTAGTCGGCAATGCGCGCCGGCAGGATTTCTGTTTCAAGCTCGGAAGCGAGAATCGCCGTGCCCTGCAACGCCTCGATGGTATCGAGCAAAGCGTCCAGACCCCGGCGCGGGACGGTAACGCCCTGCCAACGGGTGGTGAAGCGCACAAACGTGGATTGTTCGACAGGTTCAATTTCGCGACGCAGGCGCGCGAGACTTTTGCGGCGAATTAACCGCAATACTTCCGGATCACACCACTCGCGGTGATGGCCGTTGGGGCGAAATTCTCCTTCCAAAAGTTTCCCTTGGGAATTCAGCGTGCGCAGCGCTGTTTCAATCGCCGGCGATTGCAATTGATAACGCGCGGCGACATCCGCAGTTGTAAAAGGACCGTGCGTGCGCGCATAGCGTCGAATTATTTCCGCCAGCGGGTCGCCGGTTTTTTCCAGAAAAACTTCGGCAAGACCCGGCGGCAGGGGCGTGCCAAGAGCGTCCCGGTAGCGGCCGGCATATTCGACCGCGATGATTCGCGATTCTCCCGCGATGCGCACGCGCACCGCGCGACGCGAAGCAAGCAATTCCGATACCGACGCAGCGACCTCCGGGGAAGCGCTGCGCGCGGCGATCTCCGCATCGGACAAATCACCCAGCTTCAAGAGCAAGTCGTGCAATCCGTCGGCATGCCGCGCTTGATAATCCGCTTCCAGGGCCTGCAACCGGGCTTCGACTTCATCAAGGGCGGCGGGATCGAGCAATTCGCGCAGGTCGGTGTCGCCCAGCAATTCCTCAAGCTGCGACTGATCTATGGAAAGCGCCTGCGCGCGGCGCTCCGCCAGCGGCGCATCGCCTTCGTAAATGTAATTCGCGATGTAGGAAAAAAGCAG
>JBBRPU010000525.1:0-2209 GCA_038227545.1 Candidatus Acidiferrales bacterium | reverse complement strand
GTATTTACATACAGCAACGCCAGCGAAAATCCTGCTATCCACACCCACGACGGCGCCTCCGGCATCCAGTACTTGCAATAAATCGCCGCCGCCACCACTTCGCTGCCCACCACGAACACCAGGCACAGCCAGTACGTGTAGCGAATCGCAAATCCCGCCCACGGGTGCACATACATTTCCGCGTACAACCCGAATGATCCTGCAGCGGGATGCTCCGCAGCCATCTCCGCGAGCGCCCACATCACCGTCACGGTAATCAGCGCGCCCACCAGGAAACTCACCAGCACTGCTGGCCCCGCAAGCTTCACCGAAATCGCGCTGCCCAAAAACAAGCCCGTGCCAATGGTGCATCCCAGGCCGATCATCGCCACTTGTCGCGACGTCAAGCTGCGATGCAGTCCCGCTTCGCGATCCAGAGCAATGTCAGCCTGTGCCGCACCCTCGGCAGCCTCAGGCGCTGCTTCGACGTGTCGTGATTCCTCGTTCATGGAGCGGCATCGTAACAGACTCTGCGCCGCATTTATCATTCACCTCCGGAAACAAACTCGCCCCTGCGCAATCCGTTTCGCTGCCTGAGCGTTAGGACAGTGCGCGCCCCTGAACCAATCGCCGGTAAGTACCACGCCGCGACTGGCCTTGCGTAACACAGACTGAAGCGCGGCCATTCCTTACTCTTCCCTCAGTGGCCGCAACATCATTCAGCCACGGAGGAAGTCATGAAGGCGGTTCTGGCACTCATCGCAATTTACGTCGCGACATTCATCATCGCCACCCAGGGAGCATCGCAAAATCCTGTGCAGGCCTCCACGCCCACGGAAAATATTTCCGCATCGCCAAAATCCATTGATCCCGTCAAGGCGGCGGATCTGCGTACCCTGTTGGAATTTGTCGGCGCCAAAGAACAGATTAAGGTCGCGGCCAGCGATTCAGCCGCGCAGTATCACGAGAAATTGCGTTCCGGCGCCCCGGAAGTCTTGAACGTTTCGAACGCCGTGGACCGCCAGACCCAGATTAAAACAGCGGAAGCTGCCTTCAAGACCAACTTTGATCAGCAGCGCGCTCTCCAGCAGATAACCGGAATATACGACAAGCATTTCAGCGAGGATGAAGTAAAAGGCTTGCTGGATTTCTTTTCGTCACCGCTGGGCCAGAAGTTCGCCGCCGAATCGCCCAAAATCGCGCGAGAAGTCTCTGCCGTGCAGTCCGCAGCCGCCGCCAACGCCGCGCGCGAATCATTGCGAACCTTGCAATCTGAAAATTCCGCCAACGACAAGACCGCTGCGGACACCACCAAGCCCCAGGCCACCATCCAGGATCAGCTGAAGCAAATCTCTCAACGCCCTTGAGTTATAAGCGGCCGATTCGCGTGTCGCAAACAAAATTACTTGAATCGTTTTTTGATTTTAACGTCTATACCAAACGTCCCGTTTTGATCCCGCAACGCCACGATAGATACGTTGCGGTTCACGGTGTACTCCACCTGAATCACCTGCTGCTGCGTGGAGCTTACATTCGAAACATAAGTAATCGTTAAATTGCGTGTCACCTGCTGTTCCACGGTGATGCGCGCGCCGGCATTCTGATCGGATCCCGTGGAGCCCACAGTCGTGAGCCCCGGATCCACTCGCAAGCGTGTAATTCCGAAAAGTCTTTGCAGTCGCCCGCCCAGTTGGCTGGAAACCGCTTCGGAAAGCAGCGCCGTGGCACCGGAAGTCGCGCTCTGTGCCGTGCCGCCGCTGCGTGCCGTCCCCTCCGTGCTGGTCTGCCCCAGCGCCAGTAGCGTAACGATATCGTTCGCAGGCAAAGGTGGATCGGAGCGGTACGCCAGCGCCAGCTTGCTGGCCGGCCCGTTGAAATTCAGCGTGATCTCATATTGCTGTACGGTGGTGGACGCTTCCACGTTTAGCACCGGATCCAACCGGAATGGATTGGCGAAGTTTACGTCGCCTCGCGCAACACGATAACGATTGCCGGCGAAATACAATTCCCCCGACAGCAGGTGTATGTGGCCCAGCAAAATCGGATGCTCCCAGGTTCCGCGTACGCGCAAGCTGGCGTCGGCTTCCAGCTCCGCGCCCGGCCATTCCATGCGCGCATCGGGAGTAGAGGCCGCTTCAATATCGAACTGTAAATTGCGCAGGAAAGATGAGCTGGTGGAGGGCCCGGAAATGCCTTCTTTCGAGGACACCAGCGCGCTCGCGCTTTCCAG
>JBBRPU010000524.1:0-2213 GCA_038227545.1 Candidatus Acidiferrales bacterium | reverse complement strand
TGACCTTGTCGCCTTCCTTGACGTAAATGTCAATCAACCGGCCCATCGCATTTGCGCCGATATTGATGTATTTAAGCGGTTTAATTTCGCCGGAAGCGGTTACTACGGCAGTCAGATCCTGCCGCACCGCTCTTCCGGTCTGCACGGTTACGATTCCACGCTGATTGTATCGATATCCGGCATAAGCCCCGCCCGAAATCACGAGCAGTCCCACCACGCCGGCGATAATTTTCCATTTTGTCTTCACAAAAATACACCGTCCCCCGCTCGGTTCATACGCACAGGAACCCGGAAATGTTCGGAACTTTTATCGTATCACGCGGGTCTGAGGCAAAGCCTCAGCGTCCGCGCAAGCTCACGCAATGGTTAGACGCCAGAACTGCCAAAATGTGAACGTCCGAACGAAAGAATTTGGTTACAGCTCGGTTGCTAACGCAAACTCCCCTTTACATCGCCGCCAGAAACGCCGCCGCCGCTTCCTTGCCCCGTTCCCCCACTTCCCCCACCGGACCCACGCAGCTCGGGCACCCGGCCTCACATTGGCACTGCGCCAGCAAATCCGCGGTATGCGCCAGCAGCTTCGACGTCAATTGGAATAACGGCGCGCTCTGCCCAATCCCTCCCGGATACGCATCATAAAGGAATAGATTCGGCTCAAAAGCCTGCAAGCCCTGCGCGATTTCCTCAGTGAGCGAGACGCCCAGATCCCGCGGATCGCACATCAGCAGCAACGACGCCACCGTCTGCAACGCGTTCCCCAATCCCACCAACCCGCTCTGCTTCTCGGTAGGCGTCAAGCCGGGAAACTTTGCGAGAAACGAGGCCGGGAAATGCAGCCAGAACGAAGTAGTGTGCATCTCCTGCTCCGGCATCGACAAATGGCCCGAACCCACATTCTCCAGCGTGAAGAACTTGATCTTCTTCCAGCCCACCACCTGCCGGTTCACCCGCACTTCGCCATGCACAGCGCTGGCGCCGGCCAGTGGGCGCGATTCGAATTCCTCCAAAACCTTGACCTGCGTGTAGTCGATAGCGTCCGTGAAGTAGTCGCAGTCCACCTGCCGCACATACGCTTTGCGGCCTTCGTAATCAAAGCGCTCTACTTGGAACTGCCGCGCTTCATGCAAATAGATAGCTTTCTCATGCAGCGCCGTTAGCGCCGTGGGGAACGACACATCCGCGATCACCTTATGGTCGCCAGTGATATCGATCACCACGAAATTGTCGCTGCTTACGGCGCGCAGGCTCACCGCGTCCGCCGGTTACGTATCTGAAGTCCAGTGCCACGCCCCGGCCGAGTGGTGCAAAAAGCCCGTCTCTTCCAGAAACCGGCAAAGCTCGCCCGTGTCGTGCGGCCCAAACTTTTCATCGTCGCGAATCGGCAGCTCGAAAGCGGCACAGCGCAGGTGATTCAGCGCGATCTCCAGGTTGTCCGGATTGATATGCGCGTGTTCCGGCGAGCGGGTGAAGAAGTAGTCCGGATGCTCCACAATATATTGATCCAGCGGCGCGCTGGATGCCACCAAAACTGCTAATGACGTGGTTTGGCGGCGGCCCGCGCGGCCCGCGCGCTGCAGTGTCGACGCGATGGTGCCCGGATAGCCGGCCATCACCACCGCATCCAGCGATCCAATATCGATGCCGAGTTCCAGGGCATTCGTCGCCACCACGGCCCGGATGTCGCCGTCGCGAAGCCGGCGCTCAATCTCGCGCCGCTCCTTCGGCAGATAACCGCCGCGATAGCCGCGAATCAGGTCCGGCGCCATTTTCCGCCGCTCGCAGGCCTCTTTCAGATAGGTGATCAGGATCTCAGTAGCCAGCCGGTTGTTGGCAAAAACGAGCGTCTGTTGCTGCCGGTCGATAAATTCCAGGGCAATGCGGCGCGTCTCATGCAAATAGCTGCGCCGGATTCCCAATTCCCGATTCACCACCGGCGGATTATAGAAAACGAAATATTTCTCGCCGCTGGGGGCGCCGTTGCGGTCTACCAAATCGAACTCTTTCCCGGTAAGTGCCTGGGCCAGTTCCCGCGGATTGGCGATAGTGGCGGAGCAGCAAATGAACTGCGGCGACGATCCATAGAATTCGCACACCCGCTTCAGCCGCCGGATCAGGTTCCCCAGATGGCTGCCGTAAACGCCGCGATAATAATGCAGCTCATCAATTACGAAGTAGCGCAGATTCTCAAAACATTTCGCCCATTTTGTGTGGTG
>JBBRPU010000523.1:0-2228 GCA_038227545.1 Candidatus Acidiferrales bacterium | reverse complement strand
GGTACCGATCAGGAGCTGCAAGCCATCAGCGAAAATTTTGATTTGCGCTTCACTCTGCACTCCGAGAAGCCTCCGGTCATCCACGGAGAAATTGGCGTGAGCCAAAAAGCCGACGGCCCCGGCCGCGCCTCGCACTATATTTCCCTCACGCGACTCGCCACCAACGGCACAATCACGCAAAATGCCAAAACATTTTCCGTCGCAGGGCTCGCCTGGATGGACCACGAATTTTTCACCCACCAGCTCACCCCGGATCAGGCCGGCTGGGACTGGCTCAGCTTGCAGCTCGATGACCGCTCCGAGCTGATGCTCTTTCACATCCGCCGCAAAGACGGCTCGATTGACCGTTTTTCGGCGGGCACCTACGTGGACGCCCAGGGCAACTCCACGCATCTCCAGGAATCGGATTTTGTTCTGCAGCCAACCGGCGAGACATGGGAAAGCCGCGCGTCTGGCGCGAAATATCCCATCCAATGGAAGATTCTTGTGCCCCGTCTGGGGATCGAGTTGGAAGCCAAGACACCGCTGCCCGCGCAGGAATTGACCGGCGATTCCCGCTTGTCGCCCACCTACTGGGAAGGCGCAATCACGTTGCGCGGAAAGCGATCCGGTGCGCTCCTCTCCGGCTCGGGCTACCTGGAAATGACCGGTTATACCAAGGGCGCCGCATCGCCGATTTAGTCAAGCCCCGGCCGTCTGGCCTGCCTTTCAACGAATCCCGCTAATCAAAAAATAATCGCCCGCCAGCGATACCAGCTTGCGAACGGCCGCTCGTCCCCTCAAACTGGAATGTACTTACTGACGCGCAGACGGTCAGCACGGATCCTCCAAAAAAGATCGCTGAGGGAACAAAAATATGCACTTACTCTCGAAGAAATTCACCATGTTGATGGCGGTCACGTTACTACTAGGAGCCGGTGCCTTCGCCGACCAGATCACCCTAAAAAATGGCGACAGGATTTCCGGCGCCATCGTCAAATCGGATACCAAAGAACTACTGATCAAGACCGAAGCCGCCGGCGACGTCACCATTCAGTGGGCGGCCATCGAAGCAATCGCTTCCTCGCAACCTCTGCATATCGGCTTGAAGGGCGGGCAGGTCTTGGTCGGACCGGTTAAAACGGAGAACGGGCGCATCGAAGTGGCCACTCCAGCTTCCGGAGAAGTGACGGCGCCCAAGGACACCATTGAAGTGATTCGTTCTGATTCCGGCCAGGCCGAATACGACGTAGCCATGGAGCGCCTGCGCCATCCTCATCTGCTCGACACCTGGAGCGGATTGCTGGACACCGGCCTCAGCGTGACGCGCGGCAATTCCTCGACCATATCTTTTTCGCTGGCGGGCAAAGCCATTCGACAAACCGACCGCGACAAAATTACTTTGTACACCACCGTGATCTACGGGAAGAATGACAACACTTCGCCCAGCCAGACCATCGCTCACCAAATCCAGGGCGGGGTGCGCGGCGATGTGAACATCAGCCCCAGATTTTTTGTGTTTGGTTTGACGGACTTCAACTCCAACCAGCTGCAACACCTCGATCTGCAGAACGTAATCGCCGGCGGCGCCGGATATCACGTCATCAAAACCAAGGTAACCACCTTCGACGTTTTTGGCGGCGCGGGCTACAACCAGGAATATTTTTCCGCGTATTCGCTGGTCAACCCGGCGCCCCCGCCAGACACTCTCGATTTTGCGGCGCTAACGCAAAAGAACGCCGAAATGCTGGCCGGCGAAGAGTTGAATACCACGCTGGGAAAGCGCACCAAGGTGAGCGAAAATTTCACCGTGTTTCCTAATATCAGCGGGCCCAGCGGCTATCGCTTTTCGTTTAATTCCGCGATATCCACAAAGCTGAATAATTGGCTGGGCTGGCAGGTTACTTTTGCCGACAACTATCTCAGCAATCCGCCCTTCGGAATCAAAGGCAACGATTTCCTGCTGTCCACCGGACTGCGGCTTACGTTTGGCAAAGCCGCGAAATAAGACTACGCAGAAACAAAAGCCGGGCCGTTAACAAAAATGCGATAAGCGGCCCGCAGGCATCGCCGTAGAAATTCCTTGAGGCTAGTAAGCGGATTTATTCGTTTGGCGATTCCATTGCGAAAAAATCTCCAGCGCTTCTTCGCGAAGCAGCTGCTTCATGGGCAAACGACGCTCGGATAGCGGACCGCGGAGCTCTTCGTAAATAATCGCGTCGTCGAATCCCGCGGCGGCCGCATCCGCC
>JBBRPU010000522.1:0-2251 GCA_038227545.1 Candidatus Acidiferrales bacterium | reverse complement strand
CGATGTCGTAAACGCGCAGCCCGCCTGGGCCATTCGCGGCGTAGGCGTATTCACCGCGGGTTTGAATATCGAGGACGTTGCCGGCATGTTCGGCGGTGGCGGCGAGCTCGCGATGGCGGGCGACGAATTTTTTGTAATTTTCGGGATAGGCGATGCGCTGGAGATCGCTGCCGTAGATGGCTTCGGGTTCGTCGTGCTCGGCCACGGCAATGGCTTCCAGGCCGCCTTTTCCGGTGGCGACATAAATATAGCGGCCCATGAAATTCATGAAATTGGTGCCCTGCAACAAAAGCTGGGCCATCCAGGCGTTGTTGTCGTTGGCGGCGGAGACGTGGCAATCGCTGCATTGCTTGGTTTCGCGGCCGCGCACGGTGTGAGGGACGAAGGTGCTGTAGCCCTGTCCAGAGAAACCTTCGGCGGAAGTGGTTTGCTGGGTGTAGTAGAGCCATTCGCGATTGGCGTTTTGCGAACTGACCAAGACCGCGCAGGACGATCGCGCGGGCGCGATGCGGTGGCCGGTGACGGTGCCATCCACGGCGAGCATGTAAATGTCGTCGCGCAAAACTTGAAAGTTGTAGCTGGTGTAATTACGCGTGAGCAGGCCTTCGTTGTGCAGCATGGGCTTGCGGGCGTTGGCGGTCATCTGCAGGTGGCAACCGAAGCACGTGGGAGTCCAGGAGGTGTGGCAGGCGTAGCAGGTCATGCTGGCGTTGCCGTGGGCGAGGTGCGCGTCGTCCTGGGGCATCGCGGAATCCACGACGCCATCTTTGTTCATGAGTTTGGCGCGCAGAGATTTTTCGCTGAAGTGGACGTTGCCGGGGGTGACGGTGTCGGCGGTCTGCACGACTTCCCATTGTTTTTTTTCTTCGGACATGGAGCGCTGGAGGAGCTTGTCGCCCTGCCATTCGAAACGGCGCAGGCCCCAAGGGGTGCGCAGTGCATCGAGATGGCGGCCGCGCTCCGGTGTGCGCACGCCGTTGACGATGGAGGATGATTCGGGCGCGGCGGGGCCGGAAGTTACCAGCGTAGCTTTCTGACGGATGGTGCCGTGGCAATCCACGCAATCAATTTCGACGGCGGCGCGCGGTTCGGCGTAAATTTTGCCGTTGCCGTGATTGTCCTGGGCAAAGTGGCAATCGCTGCATTGCATGCCTTTTTCAAGATGGATGTCGGCGAGATGGACAGCTTTCGAGAAGCGATCGGGATCTTCGAACGCGATGGGCTTGCCATCTTTGTCGAGCCAGTTGCCTTTGCGATCGTGATTGAAGACGGCGCGGAAAACCCAGCCGTGGCCGTGGAAATCGGCGAACCGCGTGGTCTTTAACTTGGAATTAAATTCCGGGCTGCCGACTTGATCGAGGAATTTGCTGTCGCTCCACAGGCCGCGTGCGGCGGCGGCTTCGGGATTGCGGAGCAGCGATTGATAGCGCTGTTCTACGCTGGGGTCGCGTTGCTGCGGGGGATACATTTTGTCACCGTCAATTTCGTTGTCCCACCAGGTGAGTCCGAAATAAGTGGTGACCATGTTGGTGCCCGGATGGATGTGGCAGATCATGCACTGGCTGGAGGGAATGGAGCGCGTGAAGGTGTGCCGAATGGGATGGCCTGGCTCGGTTTTGGAAATTGTGGGATCGGCGGAGGCGCTGAGACCGGAGTGGCCGAATTGCGAATATGGGCCAGAGTGCGAAGCGTCGCGGTCGTTGGCGTAAATCACGTGACAGGAAGAGCAGCCGCTGGAGCGGTAGTCGCCGGGATGATCGTTGGTGCCGGGCAGCGACATGACCGGATCGAGCAGGCGCGTCTTCTGCAAGCCGAGAAAAACCGGGTCGGTGCGCAGCTCGGTGCCGAAGCCGCGGTCGCTGAGCTTGTCTTCGGGCTTGCCGGGATTTTCTTCCAGCGCGGGATTGCCGATTTCACTTTTCTTGCGGCCGCCGCGTTCGAATACCCGAAGCACATTGCCGGGCTGCGAAGTCTCCCAACGATTGAGCGGATCGAGTTGTGCGAGCACGCCTTTGGTGCGGGTTTCTTCCGGCGTGGGAGGCGGAAATGTTTTGAGGGATTGTGGTTTGCCGTCGCGATCATAACTTTCACCGAAATGGGTGTTTTTCTGCGGATAGGCGCCGTTGTTGTACAGTGCGGCGCCCCACAGCATTCCGGAGTGGGTCATCATGCTGGTGGAAACGGCGCGAGTTTCGCTGGCATGGCATCCGGCGGAGCCGCAGGTTTCCGGGGCAACGCGCAAATCGCCGGG
>JBBRPU010000521.1:0-2261 GCA_038227545.1 Candidatus Acidiferrales bacterium | reverse complement strand
TGCGTCTCCTGCGACCTTAGCCGGGTCGAGCGTGTTGTGGCAGTTCCAGTGGCCGCCTGGAAATGTGGCGGTGCGCAGCTGCCTTTCGGCAGTGCGATAAGACGAAAACCCTTTAGTTCTGGCTTCTGGATTTACGCAACAGGAGGGGCGCGAGACGGAGAGTCGTTGGCAAAAAGGTCTTTGTGAAACTCTACAGAGCTTTCTTGAACCGGTCCGTTATCCGCAAGCGGCTGGTGCAGCAGAAAGGCGCCGGCGGGCGAATAGAGACTCGCGTGCGCGATATGGCAAACGCGGCAAGCTGCTTCGTTGTGCCCTTTATCGTGGGCATGAACGACGACCTGGACCAGAAACAGCGTGAGGCAGCAAACCAGCGCCATCGCCAGAACTTTGGCGAAATAGCTGCGCGAGTTGAGTTTGCTATCCATTCCTGATTTCGACCTACCTAGACTTCGTGACGCGAAGAGGTCGCGCCCTCTAGCTGGTGTGCGGTGCGACCGTGGTGCACGATCAAATGCAGCAGGAACATCAGGATTAAGACGCCGCCGAAGGTGACCACGATGGTCGCGCCGGTGGGCGTGTCCATCTTTACACTTAAGATCACCCCAAGCGCGGAGACCAGTGTGCCCATCGTCCAACCGATAGCGAGCCGAGGGCCGATGCGATCTGCAAACAGCATGGCGCCCACGCTGGGCACGATCAGGTAACAGAACACCAGCAGCACTCCGGCGATCGCCACGGATGAAGTCACCACGAAACCGAATGAAGCGTAGAAAAGAAAATCCCAGAACTTCACGTTGAAGTTGAGTTTTTCCAGATGATCGTGATTCATGGAAATCTGCAAAAACTTTTTTCGAAAGATGTAGTGGAAGATGCCCACCGCGCCGTACAAGATCGCCGTCTTCTGCACTTCCGCCCAGGATACCGCCAGAATATTTCCGACCAGCATGTCCTTGAGGTGTTCCGTCTCGCCGGTGGCTTTGCTCATCAGTAGAATGGCGGTGGCCGACGCCACCGCATACGCGATGCCGATGAAGGCTTCCTGCGGAATGTGCCCGCGGCGGGTGCGGGCCAGCGCAAATATCGCCGCGCCCAGAAACGTGAAACCCAGGCTGATCCAGTAAGACCCGCGGCCGTGCGGATCCATGCCCACCACAATCGCTACGGTGGCGCCCAGCGCGGCGATTTGCGCCAGCGCCAGGTCCACGAAGATGACGCCACGCTCCACCACGTGCACGCCTAAATATGCGTGGATGCCGGTCAGAATCAGGCTCGCCACAAAGGGCGCGAGCAAAAACGGAAGAATCTCCATCGAAAGTGCTCCTGGTCTTAGTGCGTTGCGTCGAAGGCTTGTTTTAATTTGGCGATATCGTAATCGAACAACTTGAAATAATCGGTGATTTCTTTTTCGCCACCGACCGAGGGCGTCAGCACGAGAACTTGTCCGCCGGTATCACGAGCCACCGCATTGGGAGTTTTCAAGTCGAAATAGGGCTCCACGACAATGACCTTAATATTCTCCCGCTTCATCTGTCCGATCAGCTCCACGGTGTGTTGAGGACTGGGCGGAATTCCCGGGCGCGGTTCCACGTAGCCCACCACGTTCAGGCCGAAGTGGTCGGCAAAGTTGGGCCAGGAGCGGTGATAGGTAACAATCTTTCGTCCGGAGTAAGGTTTCAGCTGCGCTTTCCAGTTTTCATCCGCCTGCTTCAAATGCTGCTCAAAGGCGCTGTAGCGCTGCGCAAAATAGTCCGCATCGTTGGGCCGCATCTGGCTCAGCTTGTCGGCAATACCTTTTGCCGCACGCAGCCCGTTGTCGGGATCCAGCCAGTAGTGCGGATTCCCTTGCGGATGCACATCGCCTTCGGCTCGCGTTACCTGGCCGCTAGGAATCTCCAGGATTTTTGCGAAGCGCGAAGCGTCCAGATAGCCGTTGGCGGACACCTGAATGTTGGGATTGCTCGATTGCGTGATCAGCGGCGGCAGCCACCCGATCTCCAACTCCAGCCCCACTACGATCAGCAAGTCCGCCTTGCGCAGCTTCAGCAAAAAACTGGGCTTGGCTTCCACGAAGTGCGGATCCTGATACCCACGCGCAATGGACTCCACATCCACTTTGTCGCCGCCCACTTCCTGAGCGAGCGCCGCCAGATCGGTGGTCGCGGTCATGATCTTGAGCTTATTTTCCGCGCGCGCGATCGGAGTTCCCACCACTGCGCATAGCAACATGAGCGCCATCGCCAGCGCGGCGCTTTTCGTCAAAT
>JBBRPU010000520.1:0-2281 GCA_038227545.1 Candidatus Acidiferrales bacterium | reverse complement strand
TAGCCGGCCGGGCGTCCTCGGGCACCACGATCTCTATGAATTCAGGGGAACTTGATTTGAAGACGCGGCGAAAGGTGAGCTTCGCGCCTTCGGCAGGCCTTGGCGCAGTTGTACCCATCGCGGAAGACTTGGAGGCGGTTAGAGTCGCAGCGGACGTCGTTAGGCCGCCGGCCAAAAAACCCGCGGCGCACAACACCATTGCCAGCCCGAGCGCACGCCAGATCGAAGCCGGTGGAAGGGAAGTATTCGTCATCTGGTCGGTACGATGCGGGGTAAGTTTAGGCGCGTTGCGTAGTTTTCGGGTCGAAGCGAAAGCGAGTCCAACGCCTCAACAGCGGCAGTAGCGGTCGCCCGGCGCGGCGCTTTCCCTACCTCGTCCGGCAAGCTGAATCGTCGCCGCGTCTGCTCCGCCTGCAGATGGCATAAAGCTACCGCCAGCGCGTCGGCCGCGTCCGTGGGTTCAGGGATTTCATCCATAGTCAGAAGAGCGCGAACCATTTCCTGTACTTGCCGTTTGTCTGCGTGGCCGTTGCCCGCCTCCGAGGATTTCACTTCGCGAGGCGAGTAGCTGTGCACCGCGATATTGTGCTGCGCCGCAGCCAGCAAGACCACCCCGCGCACCTCCGCCAGGCGGAGCGCGGTGCGCACATTCAACGCCGCAAATACGGCTTCGACGGCCATGGCGTCTGGAGCGTATTCCTGGATCAGCCGCGAAAGCAGCTCGTGCACATCCTGCAGCGCCGCGCCGCCGCATTCCTTGCGCCGCTTGGCGGTGATCACCAGCGCGCCGAAACACAGTATCCGCGAATTTCGCCCGTCGCTCTCCACCACGCCATAACCGGTAGGGCCCGCAGCCGCAGGATCCACTCCGAGAACCCGGATCGGGGAACTGCCGCGATTATTTCCGTGGAGACCGTTCACGGCCACAAGTCTACGGCCTTGGCGGTATCCTCGCCAGAAAATATGTGATGGCTGCGGCAAAGTGCGCAGCCCCAAAAGAAAAACGGCCAGCGCATCAAACGCGCTGGCCATAAAGTGTGGAACCCCGAAACCGCTGACGGCTAGTTCGCTCCCACCGCGGCCCGGATCTCCGATTCGTCTATGTCGAAATTGGCATACACATGCTGCACGTCGTCATGCTCTTCCAGGGCTTCCACGAGCCGCACCATCTGGGTAGCCTGCGCGCCGGTTAGTTTGATGTAGTTCTGCGGCACCATACCGACTTCCGCGGAGGCCACGGCAATCCCCGCGGCGCTCAATGCTTCCTTCACCTTATCCATGGCTTCCGGCGGAGTGACGATGTACCAGATGGAGCCGTCATCCTTCATGTCTTCGGCGCCGGCTTCCAGCACGATGTCCAGCAATTTATCTTCGCTGGCCGCTTCCTTGGCGACGGTAACTTCGCCTTTGCGGCTGAACATCCAGCCCACCGCCCCGGCGTCCGCCATGTTTCCGCCGTTCTTCCCCATCAGATGCCGGAACTCGCCCACGATGCGATTGCGGTTGGTGGTCACTACCTGGATCAACATGCCCACGCCACCGGGTCCGTAGCCTTCAAAGACGGCCTCTTCGTACACTTCGCCTTCCAGCTGCCCGGTGCCGCGCAGAATGGCGCGGTCGATATTGTCGCCGGGCATGTTCTCGTTCTTGGCGGCGAGGATCGCGGTGCGCAGTCGCGGGTTGGTGATGGGATCGCCGCCGCCGATGCGCGCAGCGATGGAGATTTCGCGGATCAGTCGTGTGAAAACGCGGCCGCGCTTGGCGTCAGTAGCGGCCTTTTTGTGCTTGATGGTTGCCCATTTTGAATGCCCGGACATGACACATCCTCTGGATCTGGAATCGTTCCGCAAAATCTGCGGCGATGATTGCTGCGATACACGCTGGGAGACTACGGCGGACCGCTACCCTGGAAAACTTAGGCAGTTTAGCACAGCCATATAAAGGTGGGGAACAGCGTGCCGAGTCTACAGACCTGCTTCGCCAGCCACTGCGGTGGCGATGAGGTTGTCGCTGAACGGGCGCCCTTTAGCACGCCTACCACGCCGAAATAAAACTTTGCCAGATTGCCGCCGGCAATTTTGGCAAACCGCCAAAATAGTTGCCGGAGTGACAATGGGCGCGGGGTGCTGCGCGCAAGTCATGGCAAGTTCTTGCACGCTCGCAATGCTTGAGCATATTGTTTGGCGATTACGCTCCATGAAAAATAGCGAGTTTGCGCGTTGCGACTGCGTTCCGCCAGCGACGCGCGGTAAGCGTGGTCCGTCAATACTCGCGCAAGCGT
>JBBRPU010000519.1:0-2287 GCA_038227545.1 Candidatus Acidiferrales bacterium | reverse complement strand
GGTTCATGCCGCCGTGGCTGCCGGAGCCTGGTGATTACAAGTTCGCGGACGAGATGCGTTTGTCGGACGCAGAAGTGGCGCTGATCGCGCGCTGGGTGGAACAGGGAGCTGCTGAAGGCGCTACCGAAGATTTGCCGAAGAAGCCCGAATTTGTGGAGGGCTGGCAACTGGGCCGGCCGGACCTGATCGTCAAGGCGGAAAAACCGTTTCGGCTGCCCGCCGGAGGAAGCGACAAGTATTGGAACTTTATTTTTCGCGCGCCCGTGAATCAAACGCGTTGGCTTAGAGGGATGGAAGTGCGGCCCGGGGACAAGCGGCTTGTGCATCATGCCAATGTGCTGGTGGACCGCATGCAATCGGCGCGCGCGCAGGAGGCTTCGCCGGGCGCGGGATTTGGTGGCATGGAAATTAAAATAGAGTCGGAAGCGTTTGATCCCGACAGTCATTTTCTTTTCTGGAAGCCGGGCACAATTCCGTACTCCGAACCGGAAGGCATGGCGTTGCGTTTGGATCCCGGCACCGACCTGGTGCTCAATATTCACTTGCAGCCTTCCGGGAAAGAAGAATGGATCCAGCCAAGCCTGGGCTTGTATTTTACGGATAAGCCGGCGACTCGTTTTCCCATGCTGCTGCAACTTGAAAACGATCAGAAGCTGGACATTCCCGCCGGAGAGAAGAATTTTCTGGTGAACGATGAGTTCACGATGCCGGAAGACGTCGAGCTCCTGGCGATATATCCGCACGCGCACTACGTCGGAAAGGATTTGCAGGCCCTGGCGACATTTCCAGACGGAACGAAAAAGTCGTTGATTCACATACCTTCCTGGGATTTGAACTGGCAGGCAGTTTTTCGTTTTGCGACGCCGGTGGCGCTGCCGGCGGGCACGGTTATTAAGATGCGCTATCGCTATGACAATTCGGACGAAAACGTTCGCAATCCAAATATTCCTCCTAAGAGAGTGGTGGGAGGAAACCGAGCGACGGACGAGATGGCACATCTGTGGCTGCAGGTGCTGCCGCGAAGCCAGCCGGGCGGAGCAGGTGATCCGCGAAGAACGCTGCAAGAAGCGATGGCGCGGCACAATGTGGAGAAAAATTCCGCGGACTTTGAAGGCCATTACAACTTAGGCGCGATGCTGCAAGCGCGCGGCGAATCGGCCGAAGCGCTGAAACAATATGAACTGGCGCTGCGACTGCGTCCGGAAGACGCCGCGGTAAACAACGCCATAGGCGGCGTGAGTCTGGCTGCCGGGCATCCCGAGTCGGCCGTCAAATATCTGGAAACCGCGCTGCGCTCGCGGCCGCATTATTTTGATGCGCACTACAACCTGGGGACGGCGCTGGCGATGCAAAATAACTTCGCGGGCGCGCTGGAACATTTTCGCGCCGCCGTTCAAATCAATCCGCAGGACGCCAACGCGCAAGCCAACCTGGGTGCAGCATTGGCGGCCACTGGTGATTTGAAGGAAGCACGCGTGCACCTGGAAAAAGCGTTGGCCATTGATCCTAGGCTCGCGAATGCGCGCGAAAATCTGGAGCAGCTCAACGACAGCACGCCGCAATGATTATTGGCGTAGTGGTGGTGCAAGTGGATGTAACTGCGATCTCGGTAATTTCACTTACCAAGGTTGTACTTTTGCGGAGGTTCCGTCGGCTTTTTTGAAGCTGGATGATACTGCCGCGGTTTCATGTTTGGCGGTAAGGCTTCGCGCACCTGACACATCCGTGCGCTTGGTTGAACAATGTTGTCGCCTTCCAGAGCGCTGAGAGGAATGCACTGCACGTTTACAATCTCGAGTTGCCTGGCAAGTGCGCAAAAATCCCGCCCAAGTTCGAGAAACGTGTCTTCAGAGTAGCCGACGAGATCCATTTTGTTCACTGCGCCGACGACGGAGAATTATTTGCATGGTGTCGCCGGGATAAACTTGGTGGGGCGGGAGAGGTGCAATACAGGTTCGAAAATATCTCCTTCCTAATGCAAATCGCAGACAAAATCGTCCCGGGATTCGATTTTGCCGGACTCGATTTTCAGTCCGGTTGAGACGAACGCGTCGAAAATAGCAGTAAGAACTGAGGAAGAAGTTCTCGCCTAAGTAGTTATGTTTGTGAGAGATTTAGGAGAGAGCGCCCGTAGCTCAGCTGGATAGAGCGTCTGCCTTCTAAGTCTATACGTACGAAGAATCAATGAATTAGCAGGATTAGGCAGTGGAGTCCGGGAATGAGCAGGTGCTTGACGAAGATAGAGATACCAAAATTATTTAGTTACTCTGGCGCGTCCAGGCTTGCC
>JBBRPU010000518.1:0-2295 GCA_038227545.1 Candidatus Acidiferrales bacterium | reverse complement strand
GTGCTGATTACGGCGAGTGCGATTGATATTCACGCCGGGGATTACGTGGAACTGGAGTAGTTTTTTCGATTCGCGTTGATTTGGCCCGTTGCGAGGTTTTGCAGCGGGTTTTTTTTTGGGCAATTTGCGGTTGTTGGCGGGTAGAGTTCGACCGACACCGAATGCTGGTAGCGGAGGGGTAGGCGATCTAGCTCACAGAGGGACGGCATCCTGCGACTTCTTGCGGCTTTCCAGCATGCTCAAACGGCGGCGCTGCTTGATGCGATCATCCACGTGGCCCCAGAAGCGCAGGAACTATTGGGCGGCGGAGGTCAGCGCGCTGGCCACGACGAGCCAGAGCAATAAAAGTGCCAGCGGTTTCAGGGAAGGGTGCCGCGCGCCGGCGATTAATACGGCGACTGCGCACACCTGCAGGACCATCTTGGTCTTGCCCAGCACGGAAGCTTCGATGGTGAAACCTTCGGCGAGCGCGATATTGCGCAAGCCCAGGACGGTGAACTCGCGCCCGATGATGATGACGACCATCCATGCGGGGACGAGCTGCATGTCCACCAGCGACACGAAGGCGGCGGAGATGAGCAATTTGTCGGCGATAGGATCGAGCAGGATTCCCAGGGTGGTGACTTGCAAACGCTTGCGGGCTACGTATCCATCGGCCCAATCGGTGGCCGCGGCCAGCAATAAGATCAGGACGCCCCAGAATTCAAAGTGCATGGGGAAGCCCCACAATTCTATGTTGGGACTGCGCGTCAACAGGATGACGATGAGGACCGGTACGAAAAAGATCCGCAATAACGTCAGTGAGTTAGGAAGATTCATGCGCGCATACGTGATGACTGCGGCCGCGTGCCGATCCGGGCGACCGCCGTTTCACTATAGACTTGAGGCGCTTGGGCGTCAACGGCTGGCATTGCCAAGTTAGGTACCAGTGGGTCTGAAGCTGGGAGCACAGTGGGGAGCTGCGTTAGCTATACTCTTTCGTAACCCTTGTACTCCAAATCTGTGCAAATGTGTGATTTACAAGCATTGGGGGTGTAGAAGCATGAGCCTAAACAGGCTATGAGTTCACGCTCTCTAACTTACTGATATTAAGATGCTTATCTGTTGCCATGTACTTTAAGGGCGGAAAAACGAAGGCGAGCGGCGGAAAGCACTAAAATCGGGCACTAAGTTTCCCACAAAATTTTCCACAAGAGGCAAATAAGCAATTTCTGTAGGAAATTAGGGAGATTTAGGAAGCACCAGATGCGAGCGGCCGGTATTTGATGGGGTTACCGCACAGTTACCCCTGAGCCGCGATTTATACTGCTCTGACGGCGCTTGGACCTCGCAGCAACCGGACCGGAAGCATGAAAAGTGCTGAGAGCAGGGCAAAAACTCCCGTGAGAGTGATACCGACCAAGCGGAATGGCAGCGAGATGAGCCAAACAAACGGGTAGGCAATCAGCGCCAAGAGCGCCAGCGGCCAGCAGATGATGAAAAGAATGCACCACAAAAGAAAAGCAGCCATGTGGACCTCTCACCTGTAATTACGTCACGGCGAGTTTAGAAGTTCCCTCAACGACGAATTCATTTAATCGCAAACGTTGGGCGATGGAGACGGGCACTTCCGCATCGAGAAGCATAACTTCGTCTTCGACCTGTGAGCGGAGGACGCGGCCGAGCGCGTGGATTAGTGCGAGCGTGCGTCCCTGCGACAAGGGTAAGCGGAGAGAGAGCGAAACCAGCGGGTCGGTGGGCAGCGCTACGTCAATGCGGCGCAGCAATTCGTCGAGGCCTTCACCGGTCATCGCGGAGACGAGGACCGGGCCCTCGTCGCGGGCGTTTCCGTTTTTCTGCAAAGAGTCGCGCTGCTCTTCGGTCAAGCGGTCGAGTTTGTTGAGCACGCGCAAGATGGGACGGTCGGCTACGCCAAGTTCACCCAAAATTTTGTGGACTTCGTCATCGAGCTCGTCGTGATGCGGATTGGAAATGTCGCTGACATGCAGAATGAGCGCGGCCTCCTGCACTTCTTCGAGGGTGGCGCGAAAAGCGGTAAGCAGACTTTTTGGAAGGTCGCGGATGAAACCTACGGTGTCGGAAACGAGTATGCGGCGATTCGACGGAAGGCGTACGGCGCGAATGGTGGGATCCAGCGTGGCGAACATGCGCGGGGAAACCAACACCTCGGCACGGCTCAAGGCATTGAACAGCGTGGATGTCCCGGCGTTGGTGTAGCCGACCAACGCGATGGTGCCGAGGGGGACGGCGTTGCGGGCTTCGCGGCGTAAGGCGCGCTGCTTGCGGACATCCTCT
>JBBRPU010000517.1:0-2302 GCA_038227545.1 Candidatus Acidiferrales bacterium | reverse complement strand
TCACCATGCAGGAAAGTTACGAACCGGCGAGCACGGTCGGCAATATTCTATCGTCCGGTCGTTATATCCAATTGGTACCTTTTCAAATTGACCAGCAGCGCCAGGAAATCACCAGGAATGGTGAGCGGTTGAAGCTGCAAGGTAAGGTTTACCAGGTGCTGATGGCGCTTCTGGAGAAACCGGGCGAGGTCGTCACTCGCGACGAGATTCGCCAGAAATTGTGGCCGGCGGAAACACACGTCAATTATGACGCCAACGTTAACACCACTGTTAATAAGCTAAGACTCGCGCTGGGAGACTCCTCAGACAAGCCAATATATATCGAAACAATTCCGCGTAAAGGCTACTGCTTGCTGGTGCAGCCGGAAATGTCCGCGACGCCCAAGAGCGTCACCGCGCACCGCGTCGAAACTAGGGATGCGGATACGGTGCCGACCGGTACCACCAGGTCCAAGACTGCTACGTGGATCATTGTTGGCGTGATTGGACTGATTGTCTCCGGCATGCTCATCGGCGCGGCCATGACGCGGTTCTGGATTTCGCACATGGGCCCGGTATCGCGCTGGCCGTAGTTTGCGGCACCCGCGTTAGATTTTTTCCGCACGCGTCGCTGTAGCCTTCCTTTTTTAATTCCGTGTAAAATCGCATTCCATGCTTACGGCCATTACGCGCAGCGTCAGCTCCGCCCTGGTGAACTGCGAGTTGACATTCGTGGATCGCGCGCCGATTGATCTTGCCAAGGCCACGGAGCAACACCGCGCTTACGAGCGCATGCTCGAGCGTTTCGGCGCCCGATTGCAATCCCTACCCGCGGAAAATGCTTTGCCCGATTCCATGTTTGTGGAAGACCCGGCAATTGTTCTTGATGAGCTGGCGATAATTTTTCCCCTGGGCACAGAGTCACGCAGGGCCGAAGCCGTATCCCTCGCCATGGCGGTCGCCGCCTATCGCCCGCTGAAACATGTGAGGCTGCCGGGCACGGTCGAAGGCGGAGATGTTTTACGAGTCGGCAGGGAATTGTTTGTGGGTCTTTCGAGGCGCACCAATGAGGAGGGCATCCAGCAGTTGCGATCCATCGTCGAGCCTTACAACTACAAAGTCACAGCGGTGGCGGTGACGGGCTGCCTGCACCTGAAATCGACGGTCACTTTTCTGGGACGAAATACGTTGCTGGCAAATCGCCAGTGGTTCGACGCCGCGAGCATCGCGGGATTCGAATGGATTGATGTTGCGCCGGAAGAACCGCACGCGGCTAACGCGTTAGCCTTTGGCAATACGGTAGTCTTGCCCGCTTCGTTTCCGCTTACTCGTGCGCGCATTGAAGCGCGTCGCTTTGAAGTGACACCGCTGGATATCTCCGAATTGCAGAAAGCCGAATCCGGATTGACGTGCTCAAGTTTATTGTTTGATGCGCAGTGAATAGACATCTGGGAAAAGAAACGGCCACCGCAAAAAATGGTGGCCGTTCTTTCGTCTATGACCCGCTGCAAACTACATTGATATTTCAATCGGGCTTCTTGATCAGCGGACCAGCTTGTTCGATGCTTCCCGGGACCAGGACGGTCTTGACTTCTGTTTTTTGCCCGGCCAGCAGATTTATTTCCGTGTCGTAAGTACGGTAGCCGGGCAGTTCCACCTTGATGCGATGTTTGCCGGGGCTGATCAGCATGGAACGAAATGCGCCGCCGAATTCACTGGCGTGGCCAACGTACTTATCGTCCAGAAACACCGCGGCTCGCTTCGGTTCGATATTTAGTTTTAGCGTGGAAGTAATCGCCGGCGAGGTCGCGCGCGTGCTCTTTATCATCACGGCGTTGACGACGTGGGTTTGCCCGGGCTCGACAATAACGGTCTTCTTGAAATCTTCGTAACCGGACTGACGCACAGAAATTTCGTGGGATCCGGGCAGCAGCATGACTTTCTTATTGCCCTTCAACTCTTTCAGGTAGCCCACGTACTGGTCATCCACCCAAACGCCCGCTTCTTTTTCGGTCTTGGTGGTGCCTTCAAACTTGATTTCGCCCATGACCTTGTTTTGTGCCACAACACGCGGAGCGTAGCTGATCAGCGTGAGCGCCAAAGACAACATCAAAAACGGAATTGCATAGCGATTCTTAGTCACGTTTTTCCCTCAGTAACTGCGTTATAGCCTGGATTCTTGCGGCGCAAGTCTAGTTTCGCCTGCGCGTGGGCTGGAGAACTATTTTACCCTACATCGAGGTGTGTATCTTGCATGTTGGTGATCGTCACTAATCGCCGTGTAAAAACCGCGCTATTCCATTAGAATCGCGGCGCACTGGCG
>JBBRPU010000516.1:0-2314 GCA_038227545.1 Candidatus Acidiferrales bacterium | reverse complement strand
GGTGGAAGTGCAGCGGCTGGTGCCGCACCCGAAATACCGTCGCGTGGTGCGTATTTCGAAAAAGTTTTATGCCCATGATGAGACTCGCCAGGCCAAGACCGGCGACACCGTACGCATTGTGGCTTCTCGACCTTTGTCGAAGCTGAAGCGCTGGCGGCTGAAAGAGATTCTGACGCGCAACACCTCGGCGGACCTGACGCGTGGAGCGGCCCAATGAGCATCATGATGCGAACCTGGCTGACGGTGGCCGACAATTCCGGCGCTCGAAAGCTGATGTGTATTTTGCCCTTGGGCGGCGACGCTGGATTAAAAGCGGGACTCGGCGATGTCATTTCCGCTTCGGTGAAGGAAGCCACGCCGGAGAGCGCGGTGAAGCAGGGCACGGTAGTGAAAGCGGTGGTGGTGCGTATGCGCAAGGAAGCGCGGCGCAAGGATGGCACGTACATCCGCTTCGATGATAATGCGGCGGTATTGATCAATGATGCGGGCGAGCCGGTGGGCACGCGCGTGTTTGGTCCGGTGGCGCGCGAGTTGCGCGAGCGCCAGTACACTAAAATTGTTTCTCTGGCTCCGGAGGTTTGGTAACACATGTTGAGGCATGACAGAACCAAGCGGCATACCATCGCCATTCGCAAGGGCGACAATGTTCGAGTGATTGCGGGAAAAGACGCGGGCAAGAGCGGGCGGGTACTTTCGATTGACGCCAAGAAAAACCGCGTAGTGGTGGAGCACGTCGCCATCATGAAGCGCCACACGCGGCCCAACCCGCAGAAAAATATCAAGGGCGGCATCGTGGAAAAGGAAGCCTCCATCAACGTTTCCAACGTGATGGTGGTGTGCGCCAGTTGCGGCAAGCACACGCGCATCGGTCACACAGTTTTGCCGGACGGCACGAAAGTGCGTAGTTGCCGGCGCTGCAACACCGCGCTGGACAAGTAAGCGATTTGAATTTGACAAGAGGCGGAAGAAGGCAATGAAGAGTCGATTGCAGGAAAAATATCGCAACGAAACGGTCCCGGCGCTGATGAAGCGTTTCGGCTGGAACAACAACATGGCCGTTCCGAAGCTGCAGAAAATAACCGTGAACATCGGTCTGGGCGAAGCCAGCCAGAACGCCAAGCTGCTGGATACCGCGGCCCAGGAACTGGGTCAGATCACCGGCCAGAAAGCCATGATCACCAAAGCCAAGAAGTCCATCGCCAATTTTAAGATCCGCAAAGGCATGCCCATCGGCTGCGCGGTGACTTTGCGCGGCGACAAGATGTACGAATTCCTCGACCGCTTGTGCAACGTAGTGCTGCCGCGTGTCCGCGACTTCCGCGGATTGCCCTTCAACGCTTTCGACGGCCGGGGCAACTACACGCTGGGATTGAAGGATCAACTGGTGTTTCCGGAAATTGATTACACGCGGGTGGACAAGATCAAAGGCATGAACGTGACTCTGACAACCACCGCGAAGAACGATGAAGAGGGACGCGAGCTTCTGAAAGGGCTCGGCTTCCCGCTGCGCGTTCCAGGAGAAAAGCAATAAATGGCTCGTCTCGCAAAAATCGCCAAGAGTCTGAAGAAACCCAAGTTCAAGGTGCGGGTGCGCAATCGCTGCCGCGTTTGCGGCCGCGCGCGCGCGTACATTCGCAAGTTTCAGATGTGCAGAATTTGTTTCCGCGGTATGGCGCTGAAGGGTGAAATTCCCGGCGTCACGAAAGCCAGCTGGTAGACATTTGTTAGAAAGGGTTTCAGGAGAAATATGCAGACGGATCCCATAGCCGATTTTCTGACGTGCATCCGCAACGCGGCGGCCGCCAAGCACCAGAGAGTGGATGTGCCCGCGTCGCGCCTCAAGTCCGAGATCGCGCGCATTCTGAAAGATGAAGGGTACATCTCCACCTACAAAATGGTGGACGAGAACAAGACCCGCAAGATGCTGCGCGTGTTCCTGAAGTACACCGCGGACCGCCGCAGCGTGATCACCGGGCTGAAGCGCATTTCGCGCCCGGGAGCGCGGCGTTACCTCGGCGCGACGGATATTCGCCCGGTCGTTGGCGGGCTGGGCATCAGCATCATGACCACGCCGAAGGGTTTGATGAGCGGCCGGTCCGCGCGTAAAGCCAAAATCGGCGGCGAAATTTTGTGCGAGGTCTGGTAGTCGCGATTTTTAAACGTTTTTAGGAACTGAGTACAAGGACAAGAACAGATGTCACGTATCGGGCGTAAACCAATTCCGCTGCCCTCCGGCGTAAAAATCGCCATGCAGGGTGGCCACATGGATGTGCAGGGCCCCAAGGGCAAGCTTTCGCTGGCGATCCCGCGAGGC
>JBBRPU010000515.1:0-2318 GCA_038227545.1 Candidatus Acidiferrales bacterium | reverse complement strand
CGCCAGTGGGGCACCGTGCGCGAGGATTACAGCCCCGGCGGCACCGCCTGGGAATATTTTCCTCATGATCACGCTCGGTCACGCGCGTATCGCTGGGGCGAAGACGGCATTGGCGGCATCAGCGACCGCCACCAGATGATTTGTTTTGGTCTGGCCATGTGGAATGGCCGCGATCCGATTTTGAAAGAACGCCTTTTCGGCCTCACCGGCAACCAGGGCAATCACGGCGAAGACGTAAAAGAATATTATTTTTATCTCGACTCCACGCCCACGCACAGCTACATGCGGATGCTCTACAAATATCCGCACGCCGAATTTCCCTACGACGCACTGGTCGCCGAAAACGCGCGCCGCAGCCGCACCGATACGGAATTCGAATTGCTGGACACTGGCGCCTTCGCGGCCAATCGCTACTTCGATGTTTTCGTGGAGTACGCCAAGGCCGACGTCGAAGACATGCTCATCAAAATCACCGCCATCAACCGCGGCCCGGAGCCGGCCACCCTTCATCTTTTGCCCTCGCTCTGGTTCCGCAACACCTGGTCCTGGGGCAACGATCCTCGCCGCCCGTCGTTGTGCAAGTCTCCGGATCTCGAAAATTGCCGCTCCATCGAAGTTGACCACTGGCAATACGGCAAGCGCTGGCTCCTCTGCGCCGGCCAGCCGCAATTGCTGTTCACCGAAAACGAGACTAACTTTGCGCGCCTCTTCGCGGGACAAAATCGTACTCCGTTCGTGAAAGACGCCTTCCACGACTTCCTGATTCACAAAAATCAGTCCGCCGTGAATCCTGCCGAAGCCGGCACAAAAATGGCCGCGTATTATCCACTGGCGCTCGGCCCCGGTGAAAGCTCCACCGTGAAATTGCGCCTCACCGATCTCGAACCGCTTGGCCAGATGGACAGCGCCGCGAGCCACGAGGGCACCATCACCTCACCTGCTCACGCCGATCGCCTGCCGGACGTCCCCGCTACCAACGATTTCAGCGCCGGATTCGACAATCTCTTCGCTCTCCGCCAGAAAGAAGCCGACGAGTTTTACGCTTCGCGCAATCCCAAAGATCTTTCCGAAGACGCTGGCTCCGTGATGCGCCAGGCGCTCTCCGGAATGCTGTGGTCCAAGCAGTTTTACCATTACGACGTATCCACGTGGTTGAAAGGCGATCCCGCCGGGCCCACTCCACCACCGGAGCGCCTGACCGGCCGCAACAGAGATTGGACCCAGCTTTACAACGACGACATCGTTTCCATGCCGGACAAGTGGGAATACCCCTGGTACGCCGCGTGGGATCTCGCGTTTCACTGCGTCTCGCTCGCCATCGTGGATCCCGATTTCGCAAAAGATCAGCTCGTCCTGCTCCTCCGCGAGTGGTACATGAATCCCAACGGCCAGCTCCCCGCATACGAGTGGGCCTTCAGCGATGTAAATCCTCCCGTCCACGCCTGGGCCGCGTGGCGCGTCTATAAAATTGAACGTCGCGTCCGCGGCGTGGCCGATCGCGGCTTCCTCGAAAAAGTTTTTCACAAGCTGCTGCTGAATTTCACCTGGTGGGTCAATCGCAAAGATCCCGAAGGCTCCAATATTTTTCAGGGCGGCTTTCTCGGCCTCGACAACATCGGCGTCTTCGATCGCTCCAAGCCGCTCCCCACCGGGGGCCATCTCGAACAATCCGACGGCACCAGTTGGATGGGCATGTATTGTCTCAACATGCTAGCCATCGCTCTGGAACTCGCCAAAGAAGATCGCGCCTACGAAGATATCGCCAGCAAATTTTTCGAGCACTTCGTCTACATCGCCCACGCCATGAATAATTTTGGCTCGCGCGGCCGCTCGCTTTGGGACGACGAAGACGGCTTCTACTATGACGTTCTGCATCTCCCCAACGGCGAAGACCATTTCCTTAAAGTTCGCTCCATGGTCGGCTTGATCCCGCTGTTTGCCGTGGAAACGCTGGAGCCTGAAGCCATCGAGCGCCTGCCCGGCTTCAAGCGCCGCATGCAATGGTTCATAGATAACCATCCCGACGTCCCCGATCACATTGATATGTCGCAAAAATCCGCGCGCGGCACCCGCCTGCTGCTTTCGCTCGTCAGCAAAAATAAGCTGGGACGCGTTCTCTCTCACATGCTCGATGAATCCGAATTTTTATCGCCCTATGGTGTTCGCGCTCTCTCGCGCTATCACAAAGACCATCCCTACGAGCTGCGCGTGGACGGCACCGTCAACACCGTGAATTACGAGCCCGCCGAATCGCAGACCGGCATCTTCGGTGGCAATTCGAATTGGCGTGGGCCTGTCTGGTTCCCGGTAAATTATTT
>JBBRPU010000514.1:0-2320 GCA_038227545.1 Candidatus Acidiferrales bacterium | reverse complement strand
CCTCTCGCCATCGCCGTTATCGCATTCCTAATCGGTGTCCTGGGAACTATCCGCTGGAAAGCCGAACGCGCTTTTCTCGCCACTGCCCTGATGATGATCGTTTTTTTTCACGCCGCGCGCATCGCCATGGTGCGCTTCGATCCCTTTCTTTCCACGAGACCGCTCGCCGAAGTCCTCCTGCACTCTCCGCCAGGCCAGTTCATCTCCGCGCGCCCGTACTATGAATTCTCCTCGGTGTGGTTCTATACGAATCGCAGCGTCTTAATTTGGAATGGCCGCTACAACAATCTGGAGTACGGTTCTTACGCGCCAGGCGCTCCGCAAGTCTTCATAGACGATCCCGCAATGAAGGCGCTCTGGCAGGATCCGTCTCGCTACTACCTGCTCGCGGATGCTGGCCAACTCCCAATCCTCGGCAACCTGCTGGGCCCACAAGAACTAAACCCCGTCGCCCAGAGCGGCGGCAAAGTAGTGGTAACCAATCATCCCCTGCCGCCCGCCACGCTTGGGCAGACGAACAACATCAAGTAAACTTTAATCTTCACTCTCAAACAAAAAGAAAAGGCCAGCCCCCGCGCATGACCGATGCACCCGGCGTCCATTTCAAAACTTTTCTGCTGATCGCCGTGATCGTGGTCTTCGCCCCCCTCGGCAACGTGTTGCTCGGCAAAGGCATGAAGTCCGTTGGCCCCGCCACCGACTGGGCGCCCTCCGATTGGTTAAATATCCTCGGCCGCATTCTCTCTTCCGGCTACGTCTGGCTTGGCGTCACTGCACTGCTCACGTTTTTTGTCGCCTACATGCTCGTACTCACCTGGGCCGACTACAGCTACGTGCAGCCCGCTTCCTCTTTTTCTTACGCCATCGTCGCGCTGCTCGGCTACTTTCTACTTGGCGAAGCCATCACCCCGCTGCGCTGGTTCGGCATTGCCCTGATCTGCCTGGGCGTGCTCATCGTCGGCCATACTGATCCGCGCACTGCCGTGGCCAAAGCCTGACATGCGCGAAATCCTCCTGCTCATAGTGATCGTTGTGGCCGGCACTGGCGGCGAACTATGCGTCACCCGCGCCATGAAAGAAATAGGCGAGGTCCACGATTTTCGCCCCGCCGCGCTGCTGCGTTTTCTTGTTCGCGCCTTGCGCGTCGGTTGGATGTGGATCGGCATCGCCATGATGACCGTGGCATTCTTCGCCCTGCTGGCGGCGCTGTCCTTTGAAAATGTCAGCTTCGTGGTGCCGGTAACGGCGTTGAGCTACGCCGCCGGCGCGGTGGGTGCGGTGTTATTTCTGCGCGAGCATATCAGTGTGCAGCGCTGGGTCGGCGTGCTGATCGTCTGCGCCGGAGTAACTATCGTCCTGCTCAGCAGCCACTGAAATTCTCTAAGGTTTCTCCGGCTTCTCCGGCTCCGTGCGCGATGGCGACCCGATCTTGATGCTCACTCCGAATCTCTTGTAGTTCGCATATCTCACCGTCATGCGAATGTGCACGCCGCCGGCGCTGAATTGCAGCATGTCATCCGCGCGCGTATACGTAGGAAACCAGTAGTGCCCCTCGATGTTTTCGCGAAAAGTTTCAAAGCGCGGGAACACATTCTCTTGCCCGTGTTTCTTGATGTCCGGCACCGCTTTCCCATCGGTCTTCACAATTTCCAGATCGGCGTCGTCCACCCACACCCGCCCTTGAAAATAGCGCTGGTTCTTTTCCAGTTTCTTTGGACCCACATCAAACACGTAGGTGCTCAGCTCATCAATCTTTTCGCGCCCCACATACTTGATGTCGTACTTCGGTAACTCGTCCGTGGTCAACACAAACGGCTGCACATGCTCCAGGTCGTCCAGGTCCTGCTGCGACATCGAAATGCGCTGCAGCGTGGACGCTGGCGCATACACCACTTTTTCGTAGCGTTTTCCGTTGGGAGTAAAAAGGATGTCGCTCCTCATCTGGTATTCGCCGTCGGCCATCCCGTCCTGATCAATGGTCTGGATCACAAAAGTCTGCGTGTAGGTATAGTTGTCGCGCTCCTTTTTGAATTCCTCTTCGCGCGCCGCAAACTTCTGAATAATCTGTTCCGCCGGCAGCGCCGGCGGCTCGTTGGTAATATTAGAATTCGCCGTCTTGGGCCCCGCATCTTGTGACGGCTGGACGGTTGCCGTCCCGGGACCATTCTGCTGGCCACTCGAGGCGGGCGGCGCTTTCAAAGGCCCGGCCTGCTGCGCCGGAGCCGCGGCACAGTACGCTGTCAACAAAAACGCCGCCAGCAAACCCATGGCCCGCGCCTTCACCGCCCACAGCTTAGGCTCTCGCCGCATTCCGCTAGCT
>JBBRPU010000513.1:0-2321 GCA_038227545.1 Candidatus Acidiferrales bacterium | reverse complement strand
AGTCCGTGAATCAGCAGAGGGGTACGCACTCCTCCTCCGCCGATGATGCAAACCTTTCCGCTCATGCCCCGGCTTCCAGTTGCGCGTGCAGTTCACTCGGGGTCGGAAATCCGGCGATCCCGCCGAGGCTCCTTGTGGACAACGCGCCGCAAATTGTCCCCGCTTTAAGGCACTTGTGGGGATCACCCCCGCGAAGCCACGCGAACAAAAATCCAGCGTCAAAGCAGTCTCCCGCACCGGTGCTGTCAACCGACTCCACTTTTAATGGCGCGCAAAACGTTATTTTCTCATCACTGAGCAACGCCGCGCCGCGGGTCCCCAGCTTCAGCGCCACCGTCGGGACGCCCATTTTTTGGAACGCTTCCAGGATCTGCCGTGGTTCGCTTTCGCCGGTCATTAAAGCCGCCTCTCGTTCATTGGGCAGAAAAACGTCTGCGTAGCGCAACGCCACCTTGCATCGCGCATCCGCAAGCCATTGCGGATGCCACCCTGCATCCACAGAAAGAGTGCCGCCGGGCGCTTTGAGCTCTTGAAACAACTTCGCGGCTTCGGCCGGATCGGGCGCACAGGCCAGATGAACATGCCGGCCTTTCACAAACTCGCTGGCCGATGACCACTGACGTAACCGAGCAGGCAATTCCCGATTCGCGCCCATGTACGTCAGGAATGTTCTGTCCATGACGCTGGAGACGCTTACGGTAATGGCCGTCGGTTCGCCCGAGGTCTGCCGGATAGCTGAAATATCTACACCGGCAGCCTGCAACTTTTCGACAAGCCATTGCCCATCGGTTTTTCCAACCACCCCGACAACGCCGACTTTCGCTCCCAGTCTTGCAAGCCCACATGCGGTGATGGCTGCTCCACCGCCAATTTCCCGGCAAAACCGTTCCGCAAAGATTTCCTCTCCGGCACCTGGCGGCCAGGAAAGAAACCCGCTCATCACCAGGTCCACGAACAAATCCCCGGCCACCAGAAAGTCCACGGATCCCAGGCCCTCGACGCTCATACCGTTGCGCCAACTTCCGGCGGCGTAAACGGCCATTCCGACTGCACGCGCGCTCTCCACAAGTACGCGCCCACGCCAACGATTATCAGTGCCACGCCCCATAGAATAAATTTCAGGCCGCTGGCAGCCAGGATAAACGCCCAACCGGCAAATGCAATGACACTGGTCACGGGATAAAACCACATCTGGAACGGTCGCTGAATATCTGGACGATACCTCCGAATCATCGTCACCGCCACAACCTGCGCCATAAACTGCACCAGAACCTGAATGACGACCAACGCGGTAATCAAATCCGACAAATCCAGCAGGCTGGCGGCCGCGGAAGTTACCCCGATGAACACCAGCGAAACCCACGGAAAATTTTTCGTCGGATGTAGACGCCCGAACATCGAAAAGAAACGCCCGTCCACTGCGGCGGCGTAAGGCACGCGGGAGTAGCCCAGCAGTACCGCGAACAGCGACGCAAACGTAGTGAATAGCACAAAGGCGGTCATCACTTTCGCGACCGTGGACCCGTAAACCCGCTGCATCAGATCCGACACGATAAAAGTCGAATGCATCGCCTCGCGCCACGGAATGACTCCGATGATGGACACGTTCATGGTCAGATAAAGAACACCCACCACCATGATGGAGATCAAAATCGAACGTGGAATCACATATTCCGGCCGCCTTATTTCTCCGGCAAAAAAGCAGGCGTTGTTGTATCCGCCGTAGTCATACATCGCCAGCAGCGTGGCGCCGCCTAGCCCCACAAAAAATGAGCGAGACAACGTGAACGCATGCGGCGGGAAATCCAGCACCCGGCTCAACTGAAAATGCGCGATCCCCGCTGCGGTTACCGCCAGCGCGGTAAAAATCACTACGATCCACAAGACAATCGATAGACGACCCACCGACTTGATATCCCGGTACAGCAGCACGGTAATCAGCGCACAAACGGCCACCGCCACCATTTTGCCTTCCCACCAGTTCATGTTGGGCCACAGGAACTTTGTATATTGCGCGAAGCCTACCGCCCCGGCTCCGATAGAAAGGGGCGCCAGGCACACCGTCTCCCAGATAAAAAGAAAGCTCATCAGTCGCCCCAGCCGCTTGGGGCCAAAGGCTTCCGAAAGGTAACGGTACGGCCCGCCGGTGCCAGGCATCGCCGCACCCAATTCCGCCCAGACCAATCCATCGCAGATAGCTACTAGCGCTCCTAGCAGCCACCCGAGCATGGCCTGCGGTCCGTTCATCGTCGTCAATATGAGTGGAATGGTTATGAACGGCCCGACGCCGATCATCTCCAGCATATTTGCCGAGGTCGCTT
>JBBRPU010000512.1:0-2322 GCA_038227545.1 Candidatus Acidiferrales bacterium | reverse complement strand
GATGTGATCTTGTTCCGGCACAGCGGGTAGGGGTTTTGATTTGCGAGCGGGATATTGGCGTGAAATTTTTCAGGCTGCCACGATGAATCGAAGAGAAGTTCCTCCGCTGCGCGAGCCGACAACTTCGCGGAGCGAAGTTGAAGAAACGACGTCGGCTCGCTCCGGTCGGAATGACAGGTTTTTTTTGGCTGTTGCGACGAACCGAGAGAGATTGCGCTGCGCGAATTATATAGTGATGTTCCCACGTCACGAACCCCACCCTGCAAAAACCTCAGGGTGGGGCACCCGCCGCGTGACTGGGTTTCACGGAGGCGTTGAAATTTTGCCGCCAGGGTGATCACTGGAGACCAGATGTGCTCTCCGGGTTGTGATGCTAAGGGAAGGCCATTCACATTCTGAATCTGGAAACATCGCGGGTGGGACTTGCGGCGGTTCTTGGCCTGGTGGCTGCGGGCGGGAATTTGCTGGGCGGGTATTTTGTTGTGTACCACAAATGGAAACGTAGATTTCTGCAATATTTTCTGGCGTTGGGCGCTGGCTACATGTTGGCGGTGGCGTTTCTTGAGGTGATCCCGGAGTCGGTGCGGCTGGCGGGGGACGCGGCGTTTTTGTATGTGCTGATCGGTTTTTTCCTGATTCATTTATTCGAGCACACCATTGCGCCGCATTTTCATTTTGGGGAAGAGACGCACTGCGAAGAAGTGAGCCATCACCACGCGCGTACGACGTTGCTGGTCGGTTTGGCGATCCACACTTTTTTTGATGGCGTGGCCATCGCGGCGGGGTTCCTGGTTTCGAATTGGCTCGGCGTGGTTATTTTTGTGGCGATTTTTCTGCACAAGTTGCCGGAGGGATTTACGGTGGCTTCGGTGGTGCTCGCCAGCGGGCAGAGCCGGCGCAACGCTTTGCTGGCATCGGGGTTATTAGGGGCAGCTACCTTATTAGGTGTGTTGCTGACAACGGCCCTGGAAAGTCAGCTAAAGTACGCGTTGCCGCTATCCGGGGGAGTGACGCTTTATGTGGCGGCCACGGACCTCTTGCCGGAAGTGAACCGCGAGCCCGGCTGGCGGATGGCGCTACTGGTGTTTGTGGGATTGGCCAGCCTGTTGATAATGCAGCATTTGTTCCATGTATAAAGTAGTCGGCGACCCGCCGGTTTTACATCCTCGATTAGCAACTTCCTGAGAATACATGGGTTTGATACAGTGTGTCGGCTATGGCCAGGACCGACGTCCAACTGATGCTGGACGTGAAGGCGGGCGACGAACAGTCGTTCGCGCTTCTCTTGCATCGCTATAGGACGCCGCTGGTCAACTTCCTCTACCGGATGGTTCGGAATCGGGAGCAGGCAGAGGATCTGGCACAAGAGGTTTTCATCCGGGTGTACCGGGCGCGGGCAGATTATGTGCCCAGCGCGAAGTTCACCACCTGGCTGTTTCGGATCGCGACGAACCTGGCGCTGAACTCGGTGCGAGATACGCGGCACCAACGGATGGAAATTTCGCTGGACGCACCGGTCACCGTGGATGCGGAAGACGGGGACGAGCGGCCACTGGATGTTGCGGAAAAGAATCCCAACATCGAAGAGCACCTGGTGCAGGAAGCGCAACGCGACATGATCCGGCACGCGATTGAAAAATTACCGGAGAAACAGCGCGCCGCGGTTTTGCTGCACAAATACCAGGAACTGGACTACGGCGAGATTTCGAAGATTCTGGAATGCTCGGAAAGCGCGCTGAAGTCGTTGTTGTTCCGGGCGTACGAAACGCTGCGAGTTGAACTGGCCCCAATAGTGGCGTTGCGAGGAAAGAGTTGAGGGCACGGAAGGGAAGGCAGTCATGAGTTGTGCGCGAATGGAAACAAAGATTTTGGGATACATTGATGGGCGCTTGAAGCAAGGCGAACAGCGCGATGTGGAGAAGCATCTGGCGAGTTGCGCGGCGTGCACAGTGCGCGTGAACGAGTTTCGCTCGGTGAGTAGTTTGTTGGACGAGCTGCCGATGATTGAGCCCTCCGGGGCGTTTGATGTGCGGCTGCAGGCGCGCATCGCGGCGGAGCCGGTGAAGCAGAGCTGGTGGTCGTGGTTGGGCGCGGCTCCCCGAGTGCTGGCGGCGGCTGCGATGTTGCTGCTGGCGACCGTTTGGGTAGGGCACCGGCCGCTGGATTCCGCGGGCACGGGAAACATGGCCAATGTGACGAGTCCCGCGGGAAATGAAACGCAGGTGGTGCCGGATCAGGATTTACCGGTGCTGGAAAATTTCGATGTGCTGGCGAACTTTGAGCCGCTGACGGAGCTGTCGAAGGACGTTCCGGCAGAGGATT
>JBBRPU010000511.1:0-2323 GCA_038227545.1 Candidatus Acidiferrales bacterium | reverse complement strand
GCGCTGCTCACGAATTTCCATCTGCCTCGTTCCACGCTGCTGGCGCTTGTTTGCGCCTTCGCGGAACGCGAGCGCGTCCTGGCGGCATACGCGCACGCCGTCGCAGCCGGGTATCGTTTCTACAGTTACGGCGACTGCATGCTCATCCGCTGATCGTCGGCGTATCGTTTCCACGTTAACCCGCCGCGTTATTCCGCCGCGCATTCGGCCCGCGACAAAAAAAGGAAGCCGCCCAAGGGCAGCTTCCTTTTCACGACTGCAGCAAATATTGTTCGCGTTATTCGCTGAAAACAAAAACGCGCTTCTGTCCGGAAAACCGCACTTCCTTCACCTGGCCGTTCTCACCCAGCAAAACGGCATCGTAACTCGATTTGGAATCGCGATCTTCCCAGCGGCCCTCGGATTCCGCCACGGTAGCTCCGTTTCTCGCCACCGTTGCTTTGGTGCCGTCAATCTGCAAGCGGTATTCGCCGGCTCGCAGATCCGCTTTACCCATCTTGGCGTTCTGCGAAATATTTATCGTCTTGTTTACTGGTTTGGAAAAAGCGGGCACTGTTGCTGCCGCCAGGGCGACAACCAATGCAGCGCTGCGGATAAACGATTGGATTTTCATGCGTGTGTACTCCCTTTCGAGCATCGAGTCAGCCGCACGGCTTTTTTTCTGCTGGCAAGACAGAGTTGACACGCAAAGCTAGGGCGAGTAGTCTCGCCGCAAGACACCTCTTCTTCCTGGACTAACGGCCGGAAAGACTGCGTGTCATCGCCCCGCGGCTGCCACCGCGGGGTTTTTCATATCTAACCCGAAACAGCCCGTACCAAGCTGCACTGATATAGACGAAGCCATGTTGGCTAATGTTTCGTGCATTACCAAAGATTCGCGAAAGGTTTTGTAAAATTATCGCGCCGCGTTGTTTCACAAATGGGAATGCCATCGCCTCTGGGCAATCCAAGCGCCGCGACCTCTAAAGGCTCTCTAAAAGACAGGGTTTCACCCGCATCTTGCTTCTAAAACGCGCTTCCAATGTGACGATTAAATAACTATGTCTGCCCTCCCTGCCTGCCTTCATCGCCAAGCAGCAAAATCTGTCAGAAAAAATTTACCCACGCAGCGGCCCGAAAAAATTATTCCGCGAAGCCCTCATCCTCCGTGCATCGCCGCGTCTCTTCATCTATACTCAGGAGCACTTTTTTGGGGCCCTCGATGCGGATTCTTGTTGTCAGCGATCTTCACGCCAATATCACTGCGTTCGATGCCGTCCTAGCCGCGGCCAAGGGCCGCTATGACCGCTCTGTGTGTCTAGGTGATGTGGTCGGCTACGGCCCCGACCCTAATGAAGTGACCGCGCGCCTCCGCGAACTCGGCACGGAGACCATTCGCGGCAATCACGACAAAGCCATTTCCGGCGTGATGGCCGCCGACGATTTCAATCCGGTTGCCAAGGCCGCGGTGGACTGGAGCAACACGCAGCTTGAGCCTGCGCACCTGGAGTGGCTCACCAATCTTCCCCGTGGACCGCTGAGCACCGATGGCCTCGTGCTGGTTCACGGCGCGTTTCAGGACGAAGACGAATACGTCTTCACGCCCGCGCAAGCTCTGGAAGGCCTTCTCGATTCCACCGCGCCGATTACTTTTTTTGGTCACACCCACCATCAGGGTGGATTTTCCATTCTCGATTCCAGACTCGAAGTTTTGCAGATTCATCCGCGCATGAGCGAATCGTTCACCGCTTTGCGCCTGGAGCCGCAACGCCGCTACTTGCTGAATCCCGGCTCGGTCGGCCAGCCGCGCGACAGCGACCCGCGAGCCGCATTTGCCATTGCCGATCTTGAGCATGGCATCGTGGAATTCTGGCGCGTTCCTTACGACATCGCCGCCGTCCAGGAGCGTATGCGCAAAGCCCGCCTCCCGGAGGCGCTGGCGCAGCGTCTGGTCATCGGCCGCTAATTTTAGTGTGGTCGCGAAACAACCGGCCCCGTTTGTCATCCATCTGGAATCAAAGCTAGAAACAAATGACCGAAGAATTCCCCATTCCGGAACCGGCGCCGCAGGGTAGCGGCACCACCCGCATAATCGTTGCGCTGGCAGCGGCGCTGCTAATCCTCGCGCTGGCATTTTTCCTGATGCGTCCCGCATCCAAGAGGCCCGACCCGGCGGCTGGCGAATCGCAATCGCAGTCAACCATCGGCCCGGAAGAGCGCGCCTACTTACCCAACGTCGGCGTGGACCATCTGGAAGTTTCCCGCGCCGAAAATTTTCTGCATCAGGAGGTCACCACCATCTCCGGCCAGATTGCCAACGGCGGGGCGCGACCGCTGGCCAGCG
>JBBRPU010000510.1:0-2341 GCA_038227545.1 Candidatus Acidiferrales bacterium | reverse complement strand
CGCCAGTGACTTCGACATACGCCACCGCTTCACGCTGTCGTTCACCTATACGATTCCGGGGAGAAAGGGGTTCGGACAATTGCTTGAGGGATGGCAACTTAACTCGATCCTTACATTGCAGAGTGGCCAGCCCTGGCAGACCTTTGACAGCAACAACAACTTCAGCGGCAGCAACGAATCTGCCGATCGCTGGAACTTCTTCGGTAGCCCATCGGACTTCCGTTCACGTGGGCAAGAGTCTATTCCTTTGTGTCTGGGTCCGAATTCCGGCGATTGCACGTATCAAACTCCTGCCGGTCCGGTGGCGCTAAGCGACACGCAAACAGCCGCAGCCTGGGCTACCTGTTCAGCGAAGGCTCCGGACCCGAATACCTTGGCCACCGCAGGTTGCTACGTAAGTCTCAACGGAAAATCCGTGTTGGTGCCCAACGCCGCGGGAGCCTTCGGAAATCTGGGCCGCAACGTCTTCCGCGATACCGGCTTCCACAATTTGGATCTGTCAATCTCCAAGAATTTCAAATTCCGTGAGCGCGTCACGGCGCAGTTCCGCGGCGAAGTATTTAACCTGACCAACCACCCCAACTTTGCAAATCCCTGGGGCGGAGCTAGCGGCTACGGCGCAGGCGCGACTGCCGATCCGTCTGCTGGTCCCTTCGGGTGCGGTTGTGCAACTCCTGACGTGGCTTCGTTTAACCCGGTGCTCGGTTCGGGCAGTGCACGAGCCATTCAATTAGGGCTGAAAGTCACGTTCTAAGTCAGTTTTGGTATTGAAGAAGGGCCGGAGCGTACGAGCCGGCCCTTTTTGCGTTGTAAGACTCAAATCCCCGGGAGGCTCTGTGATGCGGCGTAAAGTGCTCGGTGCGTGGGTATGTTGCCTGGTTGGTTGTATGGGAATTGCTCGCGTGGCTTTATTGCCGAATGTGTCCGCAGGCGTGGTCTCGTTAGATACGAGCGACGCTTCGGTATCGCAGGCGGATCGCGCCTTCGTGACGGCTGCCGCGAAGCAAGACCCGGAGGGCGTCGGCAAATTTTTAGACGCGGACTTTACCTGGACGAATGGAGAAGGAAAAACGTGGAAGCGTGCCGAGGTGCTGGGTTCCTTGCCGCCTGCGCCGATGGGAGATGAGGGCGGCGCCAAGCTGCAGCATCGCGACTACGGTCAAGTAGTGGCCATTATGAGCGAGCGCGGAAAAATGCACGTGTTGCGCGTTTGGGTCAAGAGAACGGGCAATTGGAGGTTGCTGGTGTACCACGAGGTTTACCAGGCGGAGCAAGCGGCGCCTTCCACCGGTACCGGTGTGAACGAATGTGAGAACCCCTGCAAGACCGTGCCATACCAGCCGAAGAATGAAGCGGAGCACGGAGTGATCGCTTCGTGGCAGGCGCTGGAAACGGGCGTCACCAATCACGACGCGGCAGCGTGGTCGCCACATGTGGATGAGGATTTCGTGACCGTAAGTTCCAGCAGCGATCATCCGGTTTTCAAGGCGGATCGCATCGCCACACTCAATTTACAAAAGCAAACCGGCTATCCGTCTGCGCCGGCGCCGCTGGTGTCGGCGGAGATGTCCGACTTCGGAAACACCGTCGTCATGACTTGCCTGCACCAGCCGTACAAGGGCAAGCCCATTCATGTCAGCAGAGTGTGGATTAAACGCGGCGGTAAATGGCTGATGGCCATCAGTTTTCAGACCACCATTAAAGAGGGCACGGCAAAATCGTAGTTTGCTTTTAAATCGAGAGCTGGAAACAACCAAACAGCCGGGACCGAATTTTACTGCTGCTTGGCACGTTATTTCTTTGCCTGAGTTTCCCCGAACTGAGCAGAATTAATCGTTTACGATGGAATTTCGAAGTGATCCCACGCCTTCCACGGAAACTTCCACCACATCTCCAGCTACCACCGGGCTGACCCCTTCCGGCGTGCCGGTTGCAATCAGGTCGCCAGGCATGAGGGTCATCACGTTGGAGATGTAGTGAATGAGTACGTCGAGCGGGAACACAAAGTCTTTCGTGTTGCCTTGCTGGCGGAGCTGTCCGTTCAGACGCGTTTCGATGTTAACCCCTTTCCAGGGATCAATCTCATCCGTTACCACCGGACCCACCGGGCAAAACGTATCAAACCCCTTTGCGCGCGCCCATGGATTGTCTATTGTCTGCAGGTCCCGCGCGCTCATATCATTGACTGCCGTGTAGCCCAGGATGTAAGGGCGCACATCTTCTCCGGCACGCAGTTTGTGGCAACGCTTGGCGATCACCAAGCCGAGTTCCCCTTCATAGTCAACACGCTCAGAAATTTGCGGGCGACGGATTTCGCCGCCCGGAGCCAGCAGAGAAGAGG
>JBBRPU010000509.1:0-2344 GCA_038227545.1 Candidatus Acidiferrales bacterium | reverse complement strand
TGCATGTGAAACAGCGTTTTCACGTGAAACAAGGAGGCGTGAAGCTCGTAAGAGCAACAATCAACAACCGTTAGATGCGAAAAAAAGTCTGCGTGCGTTCGAACGCGGTGCCGGTTCGAATGTGCTGCTGATTCGAACATGGCGCGCAAAGAATCGAATGGCACTTCGGCGAAGAAGCTCAAGGTGCAAGCTTCTGCACCACGCTGGCATCTGCAAGATTGTTCAGCAAATCCCGCGCCGTCCCCCGCCAGAACGGATGCTTTACGTCCGGCGCAATTTCCGCCAGCGGGGCGAGGACAAAACGCCGCAAATGCATCCGTGGATGCGGAACCTGCAGCTCGGCCGTATCTACAATTTCGTGTCCGTACAACAAAATATCAAGATCAATCAATCTTGGCCCACGCGCGACCAATTTCTTGCTGCCCATGCGCGCTTCAATTTCTCGCAGCTCGCGCAGCAATTCCACCGCCGGGACCGCCGTTTCTCCCTGCACCACACAATTCAGAAACCAGGGCTGCTCCAGCACATCCACCGGCTCGGTCTCGTAGATGGACGAAATCTTCTTTACGTCCACCCCAGCTTGCGGCAACTGCGCAATCGCGGCGCGTAGATTCTTCTCGCGCTCGCCAATGTTCGAGCCCAGCGACAAGAAAATTGTTTCAGGTTTCATTTTGCTTTCCACAGATAACCGTTTCCACAGCCCGCCACTGCTGGGGCAGGAGTTTGTTTCACTCCGCCCGCGTAGAATATTATCCTGATCAGGAGGGCCCGTGAGCGACACTTCAGACAATGGCATGACTCATCTCAGCAGCCGCTACCCGGTGACCGAAACGCTGGCGCGCCTCGAATTGCTCCTGAAATCCAAAGGATTGGCGATATTCTGCCGCATCAATCACAGCGGGGAAGCGGAAAAAGCCGGATTGAAGATGCCTCCCACGCAGCTGGTTATTTTTGGAAGCCCTACTGCTGGCACGCCCCTCATGATCGCTTCTCCGACTCTGGCGATTGATCTGCCGCTCAAAGCTCTCATCTGGGAAGACGCGGGCGGCAAAGTTTGGGTCTCTTATAACAACGCGGAGTATCTCCAAACGCGCCACAATATCCCGGACGATTTAGTTAAGAATATTTCGGGACTTGGCTCACTGTTGCAAAAACTGGTGGAGTAGTCAGGGTATCTGTTCGCGTCGCATAATCAGTAATCAAAACAGTCTGGGCTGGCGCCTTGGCAAGTCTCGCCCGAAATATTCGTACGCTCTGGGAGTGGCCACGCGCCCGCGCGGGGTGCGGTCAATCATGCCGATCTGCATCAGGTACGGCTCGTAAATTTCCTCGATGGCATCTTCTTCTTCGCTCAACGCCGCCGCCAGCGTGCCCACTCCCACCGGGCCTCCGCCATATTTATCCAGCAGCGCGAGCATCAGGTTGCGATCCACTTCGTCGAGCCCCTGCTCATCCACTCCCAGCATGGCCAGGGATTCCTGCGCGACCGCTTGCGTGATGCGTCCCGCCGCGCGCACTTCCGCAAAATCACGCGCGCGCCGCAGCAGGCGATTGGCAATGCGTGGTGTACCGCGGCAGCGCCGCGCGATTTCCTCCGCGCCCGCTTCATCCATCTCTATATTCAAAATCTTCGCCGACCGTCGAATGATAATCAGCAAATCCGCCGGCTCATAAAAATCCAGTCGGTGCACGATGCCAAACCGCGAGCGCAGCGGTGCGGTAATCAACCCCGCCCGAGTGGTCGCGCCAATCAAAGTGAAGTGCCCGAGTTGAAACGGATGGATGCGCGCGCCCGGTCCCTGCCCGATAATCAAGTCCACGCGAAAATCTTCCATCGCCGGATACAACACTTCTTCCACCGCCGGCTGCAAGCGATGAATTTCGTCCAGAAAAAATACTTCCTTAGTCTCGAGCGAGGTGAGTATGGCGGTCAGATCCCCTTTGCGTTCGAGCAAAGGCCCGGCGCTGGTCTTGATCGGCACTTGCAGCTCGTGCGCGATAATCTGCGCCAGCGTAGTCTTCCCCAGTCCCGGCGGCCCGTACAACAACACGTGATCGAGCGCTTCGCCGCGGCTGCGCGCCGCTTCAATGGCAATCTGAATATTTTCTTTCACGCGCTTCTGCCCGATGTATTCGTCCAGGCGCTGCGGCCGCACGCTTGCTTCGATGCGCGCGTCTTCATCAAAAGCCTGCGCCGATACAATGCGGTCCGTGGGTTTGCGTATCATGCGATTTGCGGTGCCGTCCGCCATTTCAGGTGGTCCTGGCCGCGCGACCCTTAGTCTGACTCAAGGCCTGTAGCGCGCCGCGCAACAATTTCTCAAAATTTCCCGCGCCCGATTCC
>JBBRPU010000508.1:0-2359 GCA_038227545.1 Candidatus Acidiferrales bacterium | reverse complement strand
GGAGCCCCGCATCGCTAGCCACATCGTGAAAGCGCCCGATATCGTATTCGGATTCCAGTAAGCCCGCCGGAATTTGCCACTTGGCCGGAACGGCATCGGGATATTTCCCCAGCGTCATCGCCGCGATATTCAGCAGCCACCGCGACTTCAAATCCTCGGGATTTTTTTCCAGCGCCGCGGTAAGTTCGCGGAGCGCGCCTTCTGCGCCTCGCTGCGCCACGTGCACGCCACCGCCCTCGATCGGATACAGGCACGAATCCTGCCCGTGATATTCCAGGCAGTTTTCCTGCTCTCCCAGCCGCAGGTAGGAAACGGCCAGATCGTCTCTCACCAGCGTTTCAAACGCGGGCGTAAGTATTATTTTTTGCTCCGCACAGATGCTACGAATTTTTTCCAGCTGCTCCACGGCTCCGGTGCTGTCGCCGGATTTCAGCAGGCTTTGTGACAGCGCTTCGCGAATCTTCAGCTCCTCGCGCAAAGCCGGCGTCTTGCCCAACTGCTCGCGCCAGTAAGCCACGCGCTCCGCGTCCTTGTTTGGATCGCTCTTCCAATCCTCATCGCGATAAATCTGCTCCAGCAACGCCGCCATCTTCCGCGTCCCGGCCGCCTGATGAGCCCCCGCCTGCGCCCGCACCAAAGGAGACATCAGCGCCCATTGCCCAAATACCAAAGCAAAAACCACACCAAGCCCGCGCCAATGTCTCACCACTGCACGATAAACCTAACTCGCCCGAGGCTCATAGGGATTTGAAGGCTACTCGCTTCGTCAGTGTGGTTCTTCGGTGCCGCGGGCGCGCTCCAGCAAAGGTGCCTCAGCGACATCCAGCGGGGTGCTGAATTCGCCATAAATTCGAATTCACAAATTCTGACGCACCCTGATGTTTCGTAGCCTGAAGGCGTATGATTGCCGCCGTACCTATACTCGCCGGGCCGGGGTCGTTGTGACCGCACGAATATTGTTTTATCTCCTGAGTGCTGAAATGTTCGTCTTGGGAGTCCTCTCGCCTGAACCTCTCTTCAGCCAGCAGACCATGGCGGTTGTGGCCGCCCCGCGTCGTCCTGATTGGCTTCCTGACGAGAAGGAAGAAGTTCCCGTCGTCGAATCGGAACCGAATTGTGATGTTGGGGAAGTTCTTCGAAATTCTGGCGACCGAATTCAGGAATTTGTTAGCAACGTAGAGCGCTTCGCGGCTCGAGAGACCCTGTTGCAGGAAACCATCAACAAAACCGGCAAAGTTTCGCGCACGGAAGTACAAATCTACGATTACCTGGTTTCCATCAACGAGATTCGGCCCGGGCTGCTGAGCGTCGAGGAGTTTCTGACTGGCCGCGTTGCTGACGATTCCGGTGGCATCACCGGAATGATCACCAAAGGGCTACCCGCCCTTGTACTCATCTTTCATCCGAAATATTCCATGGATTTTGCGATGACCTGCGAGGGACTGGCGAACTTGCACGGGCAACCAGCTTGGCAGATTCGTTTCCGCCAAAAAGCCGACAAGCCGAACCGTATTCGTTCCTACCGCCTGGGCTTGCACGGGCCGACGTATCTCGCGCCTCTCGAGGGGCGTGCCTGGTTTTCCTCGGACAACTACCAAATTCTGAAGTTGAATGCCGACCTGATTGGCACTCTTCCCGATATCGAACTCACCGTTGACCACACCGCCGTCGAGTACGGTCCCGTGCATTTCAGCCACGGTGACGATATGTGGCTTCCAAAAACGGCGGAGCTCTACAGCGATTTGAAGCACAAGCGAATTCATCAGCTTATGAACTTCAATCAATACCAGCTGTTCGCCGTTGACGACAGCCAAAAAATTTCAGTACCCAAGCTTCCTGCCGAGTAATCGTGCGATCTTAATGCAAGCCATAGTGGCAGCGCTCTGCTATCGACGAATCCTTCGAATAGCCTATGCGTTCGAATCTGTTGCATGTTCGAATGGCAAACGTTTCCACGTGAAACCAAATTTCACCGTGCCACATGAAACCGAAGGTCATTCAAATGTTTTTTGAATTTAGTGAATCGTCGGCGCGCGTCCTTGCTCCATTGTCAAACCGCCGACATTTTGTTCAATTTGCCGACATGCCGACATCCGCGTTTGAACGCTCACGCACACCGGCTCGTTTCAACCACACCGCACGGCACCATGGAATAAAGGCGATATGGTTTAATTCGAATAACGGCCCGCATCTTTTGTTCGAGAGGGGCTTTCCGCGCTCAACCGCAGACGCCGCTAAACTTGCAACGTTACTTCGAGTTGTTCAACTTGGCGTATTCGCCTTTCGCGGCCAGCAGGACCGGAACATCAGGGTCCGCGTCTTTCCAAAGCGCAAAAAAATCCTGATAAGCGCCGCGGGC
>JBBRPU010000507.1:0-2377 GCA_038227545.1 Candidatus Acidiferrales bacterium | reverse complement strand
TCAGCCGGACCCAGAGGGTACCCCCGCATCCAGCCACACATCGTCTGGTCTGGAATTTCAACGCCAAACCTTTCCAGGATTTTTCCCTGGCGATGCACGGGCAGATGGTCGGCGATCTTGCTCACGATCACGTGTGCTAGTGCTTAGTTGCATAAATGAATAATTGTATTACGAAGCTGGCTACCCTTGACCTCGCGCTTACGCCAGCGAAACGGCTTGGCGTTGGCATTGTGGTTCCGGACGAAAGCTGCGATTGCCTCGCTTAACTGGTTTTTGCTTTTGAAACTGGCGCCCCGGAGCGTCTTGCGCGTAAGCAAGCTGAATACAATCTCAATCTGGTTCATCCAACTGGCTGAAGTCGGTGTGAAGTGAAACTGGACACGGCCTTCGTATTTCGCCAGCCACTCCTCGTTCTTTTTGTGGGTTGAGTAGTTGTCCAGGATCACATGGATTTCTTTGTCCATCGCCTGATCGGCGACTACGTCATCGAGAAAGGCGCGAAAGTCTTCCCGCTTCTTGTACTCGGTAATCTTGGTCTGCACATGACCGGTACCGACTTCGAGCGCGGCAAACAGATTCAGCGTGCCGTGGCGCTTATAGGTGCTTTTCAGGGCGCGCACGACGGAGCCATTATCCGTTTCAATGTAGCCGGAGGGCCGTTCCAGAGCCTGGATGCTGGGCTTCTCGTCCACGCTTAGCACCACCGCGTTGAGAGGCGGGTTCAGATAAAGGCCCACTACCTCAGCGGCCTTTGGCGCGAACTCCGGGTCGGTGCTGACGCACCAACTGCGCAGTCTCTGCAGATAAATGCCTTCACGACGCAGAATGCGCCAGACTGCATGCACGCTGGAGTCGAGCCGCTTCGCCACAGCCGGCCCGTCCCAGTGAGACATGCCCGGCGGAGCCGGTTGCTCCAGCAGCGCCAGCACGCGGTCTCCAAAGGAAGTGCCGTACCTGACCGGTTTACCGGACCGTGGCCGGTCCCCAAGACCGCTCACTCCCTGTTGCGAGAAACGCGCTCGCCACTTCCTGACAGCGGGAATCGAAATTCTCATCTCGTGCGCTACTTGCTGGATTTCCTTTCCATCCAGACAAGCCAGAATGATCCGGGCCCGCTCCACCATGCGCGCCTCCTCAGTACGGCTCTTGCTGATTGCAGCCAGGTCGGCTCTGACTTCCGCAGAACAATCCAATGCAGGCGCGTGTCGGGGCATCCCAAACATTTTAATACAGAAATGTATTAACGCGAGTAAGCACTAGATACGTTAGAACTGCGTTTAGTCCACTTCCCGGCGGCTCTTCTTCCGGTTACGTTTGCGAACCAGCGCCTGCTTGACCCGTTTCTTCTCACCCGGCTTGAAGCGGCGAAGGCGTTTTCGAGTGTTTCACCCTCCCGAAGCTTTACTTCTGCCAAAAAACAATACACCTCCCTACTATCCACGGATTTACCCCGGCGGGGGTGCGCGACGTAAAAGTGAGGCAAGGGTAATCAGGCAGCACGCTTTTGCTCCCAGTAGTCTTCAAACCGGCCGTTGAGGCGACAGCAACGCAGAGCGATGCTGTCGTTCGTGCCACGAACGGTCCAGAACATGCCGGAACGCTTGAGGCGCGATCCGACCACAGTTTTTCAGCCGGCTTCAATCACGCCGGACCCGACGAAGAGTCCTGTGCGCGGAATGCCGGATGTCAGGTGAATTATTGGTGTTCTCTTAGAGACTGAAGCAATGCAATCAGTCCGATCTTCGTGTTTTCGGCGTGGAGGAATACTGCCGAACCGAAGGCTAGTACATACCAGGACTCCGGGCTGCCACGATGTGATCACTTTTGACGGGTGCCGGTGAGTCGCGCGGTATCGCGCATTTTGGTTTCGAGGTTGAGCGCGCTGGCGGCAACGAAGTTGAAATCTGTTACGGGTGAAAGGCGGCGCTTGGCTCTCGCGCCCATTCCGTCGTGCTCGAGCGACGGCGAATTGAGACTTCCGACAACGCTCGCGCCGCAGTTTGTCCCTGCGCCTGACACAATCAAAAGATCAGCTTCAAGCCGAACTGTAAGATGCGCGGTGGGCCGGCTGAGCGCCACGTCGCGAATGTCGGGTTGTTGATTGTGCTATCGAACTGGTTGAATTGCGTGTGGTTCAGTGCATTGAAGACCTCTGTACGAAACTCTAGCCTGGCCGATTCTCGTAACTGGAAGTCCTTGTTAATCGCCAGATCCCAATTGCCGATGGGGGCGTCACGGATGATATTGCGGCCCGAATTGCCAAACGTGCCCCGCGCCGGAATTGCGAATGCCCTAGGATCGAAACGCAGGCGCGCAGGGCCACCCGGCTGGAATCCTTGCGGGAATGGATTGCCCACCAAGTCTGCCCGCTGGCCTC
>JBBRPU010000506.1:0-2385 GCA_038227545.1 Candidatus Acidiferrales bacterium | reverse complement strand
GTTTGGATAGGCACGGTCTTGCCTTCCGCGACCTTGATCTCTTTCAGTACGCCTGCGGAAGGCGAGGGAATTTCCGCATCCACTTTGTCGGTGGAGATTTCGAACAGCGGCTCGTCGCGCTCCACCCTGTCACCCGGCTTCTTGAGCCACTTGGTGATGGTGCCTTCAAAAATACTTTCGCCCATCTGCGGCATTACGATGTCTACGGCCATGTGCATCTCCTGTGAAACTTTTCTAAACTTTTCTTAATAGCGCGCCAGTTCTTTCGCGGCGTCAAAGACTTTTTTCGCGTTGGGCAAAAAATATTCTTCCAGCGGGGGAGAATAAGGCACCGGAGTATCCAGCCCGGTCACCCGCAGCAGCGGGCCGTCCAGATCGCCGAAAGCTTTTTCACAAAGTATGGCGGCAATTTCTCCGGCGATGCCGCCGGTGCGCGTGTCTTCGTGAACCACCAGGCAGCGATTTGTTTTTCTCACCGATTGCAGAATGGTTTCCTCGTCCAGCGGCAGCAGCGTGCGCAGATCAATCACTTCCGCCTCGATGCCTTCCTTCGCCAAAGCCTCGGCGGCTTCCAGCGAAGTGTGCATCATGGCGGCGTACGAAATTATCGTCAGGTGCTTACCTGGGCGGCGCACGATGGCTTTGCCGATCGGCACGGTGTAATCGCCGGCCGGCAGCTCTTCCTTGATGCGGCGGTACAAGTATTTGTGCTCGAAAAACAGCACCGGATTATTGTCGCGGATGGCGGACTTTAAGAGGCCTTTGGCGTCGTACGGTGTGGACGGATAGATAACCTTGAGCCCGGGCGTGTGCACGAAATACATTTCTGGATTCGCGGAATGAAACGGCCCGCCGTGGACGCCGCCGCCGGAAGGTCCGCGCACCACGATGGGCGCAGGCGCGTTCCACAGATAATGCCCCTTGGCCACGAAATTGGTCAGTTGATTGAAGCAGCAGGCGATGAAATCAATAAATTGCATTTCCGCGATAGGCCGCAGCCCGAGATAACTCATTCCGCAAGCCGCGCCGATGATGGCGCTTTCGCTGATGGGCGTATCAATCACGCGCTCCCATCCGAAGCGTTGCAGCAATCCTTCGCTGGTTTTGAACGCGCCGCCGTACACGCCTACATCTTCGCCGAGCAGCACCACCGCGGGGTCGCGCTCCATCTCTTCAAACATGGCCTGCTTGATGGCTTCGAGAAAAGTCGTGGGCGCGACGCCGGTATTTTCCGCCGCGCCATTTACTTTGGGCTTTTCCGCTACCGCTGCGTGGGAATCGGCCATCGGTTATCTCCTTTTCCCTTGCGGCGACGGTGCGGACTTCTTCGCTGCTTTCGCCGGTATCGGTGGCGCGCTTACTTTTCGTGCGGCGCCATTCTTCGGCGCAGAAGCACCCACCTTATTCTTACCGTTGGCGCTCTTACCGTTCGAACCGGGCACTTTCTTCGTAACCGTTTTTGCCGGAGATGTAGGCGCCAGTTTGCTTTCGTTATCGGCAAGTTCGGGCGTGGCTGGAGTGGTATCGCCAAAATGGATGGGGGCGTTCTTTCCTCCAGAGCCTTTGCCTTCTCCAAATCCCTCCACCGACCATGCCGCCGCGATGCTGGACTTGGGCGGAGTGACTTCCGCTTTCGAGCGCTCCCACTTCGGGGCGATCTTGTGACACTGGTCGCCGGTGCAGTACACGCCTTCGGCGGCAAACTCTGGAGGCGGCATTGGGGAACTTTCTGCGAAATCCCGATCTTTGGTCAGCAGCGTCTCGATGCGCTCGTCAATTTCTTTTTTGCTTTTGGCATCCAGCAGTTTTTCGCCGGTCAGGAATTTTTCGTACAGCGCGATAGGATCGCGCTGCTTCCAGTATTCGAACATGTCTTTCGGAACATATTCCGCGGGATCATGCTGCGCGTGCCCGCGCATGCGCATGGACTTGGCTTCGATCAGGATCGGGCCTTCCCCGGCGCGAGCGCGTTCCACGGCTTCCTTGGTGGTGGTGTACACCGCGACCACATCGTTGCCATCCACAATGTAGCTGGCGATGCCGTAGGCCTTGGCGCGATCCGCCAGGTCTTTCACCGGAACCTGACGCTTCACCGGCGTGGAATAAGCCCACTGGTTATTTTCCAGAATCAAGACAAAGGGCGCTTTCTGGGAGGCCGCAAAATTCAAGCCCTCGTGAAAAACTCCCGTGGAGCTGCCGCCATCGCCAATCCAGGTCATGGCCACAATTTTTTGCCCCAGGTAGCGCCCGGCCATGGCCACGCCGGTCATCACCGGAATCAAATCGCCCAGCATTGAGATCGGCGAAACGATATGCAGATTTTCCAGATCGCCGAAATGGCTGGTGCCATCCTTGCCGCGCGTCGGCGAAGAATACTTCGCCATG
>JBBRPU010000505.1:0-2408 GCA_038227545.1 Candidatus Acidiferrales bacterium | reverse complement strand
CGCGTGCACCACTTCGGATATTACGCGCCGATGGAAGACTTGAGCGCCGACATTCGGCGCTACATTACAGAACGCCTGGCTCCGCAGAAATAAAACGCCGCGCAGTCGCCGTTATTCCTCAATATTATTCCCCAGGTGCGCGAGGGGTTCGCGCTGTTTGGATTTTCCAACCCAATACACCGCCGCTCCCAACCCAATCAAGATGGATGCCGAGCCCACCACCTTGAGGATCACCCATACCTTGTGCGGCTCTTCGGGCGCGGGAATAAGCGATAAGAGGATCGCGAAAAACGCGGTAATAAATCCGGTGGTAGCTAGCAATATTGCTCCCGGTTTCCCTCCCGGAACGCGTATGACCTGGGCGTCTGCCGGTTCTTTCTGCAAACGAATCAATGCCGCGAATAAAAATAAATACGGCACCATGTACGTAATTACTCCAATGCTCACCAGCACATCGTAGGCGCCGCGCACGCTTGTTCCCGCCTGGCCAAGAAAAACAAATACGATGCCGATAATTCCCTGAGACAGTACCGACGCGTAAGGAGTCCGCCAGCGCGGGTGCACTCGTCCGAAAACCGCAGGCAGGAATCCATCTATTCCTGCGACAAAAGGCAATCGCGCGGCGGCGGCAAGAAACGCGGCGGCGGCGCCGATGTTGCTGATGGCGATTAACGCTGCGGCCGTGGAGGTTACCCCGTGCAGGCCGAGGCGCACGGCGCTGCGGTCAATCGCTTGCACGAGTCCGTCAAGATTGCTGGTCTCGCTGCTGGGTAGCGCCAGCAACACGCAAAACGTACCGAGGATGTAGCACAACGAAATGGTCAGACCGGCGATCAGCAGCGCGCGCGGAATGGTGCGCCGCGGGTTCTTGATTTCTCCCGCCAGAAAAGAAGCGCTCTCGCATCCGCCAAAAGCAAAAATCAACGTGGACCAGAAAATAATTTCCCGCAGGTGCGTACCCGGAAGCAACGCCGTGCCTTGAAACGAAGTCGCGGATCCAAAGCGCCACCACGCGAGAAAGCCCATGACCACGACCATAAAAGCCGGTATCCACATCGCCAGCGCTCCCACGTTGTAAGACCACTTGGCAATGTTCATGCCAATCACGTTCAGCAGCGTGAGTATGGCGAGCACCACCACGGAGAAAATTACAAAAAATTGTGGATCGTGCGAGTAGCGTTGCCAGCCCGGCTTCAAAAAAAGCACGTTACTCGCGGCGAAATACAGGACCGCGGGAAAGTACGGCAGGTTGCTGTTCCAGTACGTCCACGCGGCGATGAAGCCGGCGCCTTCTCCAAAAGCCTTTTTCGTCCACACATACAGGCCGCCCTCCGCGGGATAGCGCGACGAGAGTTCGATGACCGAGAGCGCCAGGGGAATGTAAAAAAATAGCCACGCGCCAATCCACACGATCAGCGAGCCGGGACCGATGCTGGCCGCGGCGGCAATCCACCGCAGGCTGACGCCGGTGACCACATAAAAAAGCACCAGATCGCGGAAACCCATCACGCGCAGCGGTTGCGTTGAAGTTTTGTCGGTGGGCTTGGACAAGCTGGCTGCCTTCAAGAAGAAGGGTCCCGACAGTAACCCCGCCGGATGGCAGCGTCAATAAAAGGTTAGGCTTCCGACGTTGGAGCGCGTGGCTGTTGGTCAGCACAATGTTTTTGACAAATGTCCTGATTGTTTCTACAACACAAGCTGGAGGAGCCATGAAAATACCGAGTTACAAGGTTGCCAGCGTCGTCGCGCTGATCGCGCTCGCGGTTTCGTTCAAGATTTATGCTGCTACACCAAAAACCACGGCACCGCAGGTCTGGAGTCCAGGATGCGTCGCGTCCGTGCCGAAATCGTGGGGCGCCTTTCGCGGAGCTTCCACGCAATCGGGATTTGCGTTCGAAGACGGCTCCGGCACGCTCCGTTTCGTGACCAACGTCCCATGCGACGGCACCCCGGTGGTCGCTCTCGAGATTCGCCGAACGGTGCGAAATGCTGAGAATGGCGGCAGCCAGTAAGCGCCAAGCGGAAGAATTTCTAATCTGCACCGCTTCGCTGCATTGGTCTAATCTCGTCTGGTGCTAACTCTTGGCAGAGCGCCTTGTGACGAAGGCCTCCGTCCTGAACGCTGGCCCGGGAAAATCGTGCGGCAATCGCGGAGCCTGGGTCCTGGTCGCCACGATTCTTGGCTCCAGTCTCGCTTTCATTGACAGCACGGTTGTGAATGTCGCGCTCCCGGCGATGCAGTCGGGCTTGGGCGCGACCATCAAGCAGGCCCAATGGGTAGTCGAGTCCTACGCGCTGTTTCTTGCAGCGCTGCTGCTGATGCTTCGATTGTTTCTACAACATACGCGTGGAAAGCTATGCAAAGTTTCTGTCATGTTTACCTTAACGTTATAATACCGTAGTGGTAT
>JBBRPU010000504.1:0-2419 GCA_038227545.1 Candidatus Acidiferrales bacterium | reverse complement strand
GGAGGCGATCGCCCGGGCGGAAGGAGATGGTGATGATCTGCGAAATCGGGTAGAGCGCGAAGAGCAAAAAGAGTCCGAGCACCGCATAGGTGCTGAGCATGGAGCCGAGGCGTGGTTTCATCGGGCGTGGACTTGCGTCAACACGGTAGCACGCGGGCAAGAAAAAAGGCGGCCGTTTTCGGCCGCCCTTTTGGAAGATTCTAAGAGGTCTACACCTTGGCGGCTCGCCGACGGCGAATCGCGGCGATCCCTGCTATTCCTACGATGCAAAGAGCGTAAGTGGAAGGTTCAGGAATCGCGGGTGCAATTCCCAGCCGCACGTCGCCGCCAGAGTTGTTTCCTCCGATGATGCTTCCGATGGAACCTGGCTGAAGGAAAACCGACGTTTCGCTAGAGTCTATTCCGGTAAAGCCGGGATTCGCAGCAGATGAGGCAGGCCGAGTCCAGTTTGTGGCATTGCTTGTGATGATCGCCCATTGGGTTGCAGCCGAAGGTAAGGCGGAGTTGAAAACCCAGATATAGAGCTTTTCCCCCTGAGCGCGGAAAGTATCCAAAAATGTCGGCTGAGCGCCGAATTGGCCAGCCCCTGATCCTGGAAACTGCCCGATCGCGGTCTGATCATAGGGGATAAACGCCGCCATCAAATCAGTGAAAGTGTTGGTCGTCTGGAACGAAAAAGTTGAATTGAACGACCCCAATAACACGGCATTTCCAGACTGATCCAAAGTGGTTCCATCCGCAAGGCGTACGAAATTACCCTGAGAAAAGTAGTCGATTTCGTAGTCAGCCCTTGCCGTGCTCAGAAAGCAAAGCGCTGAAAGGCAAACTACTGCTACTGGAAAAGATTTCTTCATAAATTTCTGAGGAACTGGATTAAAGATTCATTGCTGGCTGCGGAATGAACCAGCTGAACGAGGGTCGACTTGCTTTCCGAGTAATTATTACGGCGGCTCCCTCCGGAATCACAAAGTTGGAGGCATCGCTGAAACCTGTCTGCCAACGACCGTTCGGGAACCCAGCAACCGCCGTGGGATTGTAGAAATACGACGTAAAAGTGCCAGAAACCGTATCGAACACTCCAAGTGTGTCGGCTGCCGCAGAGCTACTCGCCGCGAACACGCCCGTCGCGGCATTTCCGGTGTAAAGTGTGGAATCCTTTAAGGCGATTGAAGCCAATGGGTATGGATTCGGAATGGCGGTAACGTTTTGAGTTCCACCAGAAACCGTGCCTCCTCCGACAACGACAGCCTCAATTGGGCCGAGCTTCACCTCGCCGACGAGTGTAAACGAGAATGCTGTCGCCGACTTCCGTTCGACGATCAGGCCAGCGTCTGGAGGGATCGTGATGTCGTTCGCATTGGAAAAGCCTGTCTGCCAACGTCCATTTGGGAATCCAGCAACTGCGGTCGGATTAAAGAAGAACGTTGTCCGGGCGCCAGTCGCCGGGATTAACAGCGCCACGGTATCTGCCGCCGCGGAACTGCTCGCCGCGAAAAAACCAGCCGAATTTGTAGCGCCAAAGGCGGTGGCGAAGGTCCAATGGGGACGAAGTTTGATGGTCGTCGTTCCATTCGTAATCAGCGAAGTAATGTTCTCGGCAAGAGTGATGGAGGTCGTGTCGTTGCTAGTGACGTTCGCCAGGACGCCAGCACTCGTTCCATTGGTTAGTTCGACGAAATGGGCGTTTGCGGCGCCTGCGAACTGATTTGTGGTAAATGTGTTTGCCGGAAACGTCAGTACCGTAAACCCCCCCACAGTCGAAGCGCCAAGACCTGCTCCCGTCGGTACTACGCTCCGGTAGGCCGTTGGGCGAAACATGTTCAACGAAAGGTACGTAAAGCCCTGCTTAGTTGGCGGCTTTGCGTTGACTGTCAGCGTCGTGAAACCAACCGGATCGGTGACCACGGATTGGGCCATCGCCTGAGGCGCGGCGGCAAAAAGTACGGCACCGGTCAGGGCGCACGCAGCGGAGAGGCGTGATATGTTCATACAGGGATGGCTTTTTGTACGGTGAAGTGGGTCGGAAGCAAAGCGTTTTTTTAGGGAGAAGCAGGTTTTCTGCCCGGGATGGCACCCACCGTCATTGATACATTACGGAGTTTTCGCGTGGATATTTCACGTTTTCTCGCAAAATGCGGTAGAAAACGCAATTATTTGTTCCGAATGTTTCGCTATTTTAACGCGACGCTTAGACGCGGTACGCTCTCCGTTTGTGTGTCTTACGCCTCGAAATGGGCGGCGGGCGGCTCGTCAGCGCTCGACCGGCAATCCCGCCTCCGTCCAGCCGGTGAATCCGCCCTTCATGGATAAAGCGTTCGTGTAACCCATTTTTTGCAGATTGTCGGTTACGAGCGCGGACCGGAACCCGCCTCCACAGTAGCAAATGATGGGCGTGGCCGGGTCGGGGAAGCGCTTCTCG
>JBBRPU010000503.1:0-2427 GCA_038227545.1 Candidatus Acidiferrales bacterium | reverse complement strand
AGATTTACGAAGACTATAACTCGCACGCCGACTTTCTAACCATCTACGTGCGCGAGGCCCATCCCACCGACGAGTGGCAAATGAAGTCCAACGTGAAAGACGATGTCTGCTACGCGCAGCCAAAAAATCTGGAACAGCGCCTGTACATCGCCAACGATTTCATCAAGCGCTTCAAATACCCGGTGCCCTTCGGCGTGGATGACATGAGCAACTCCGCAGAAGGCGCGTACTCCGCCTGGCCCGAGCGCCTATACGTGATTGATGAACACGGTCACATCGCCTATCGCGGCGGCATGGGGCCGTTCCATTACGATCCCAAAGAAGTGCGCAGCTGGCTGTCAGCGCGCTACGGCGAAGTGAAGCACGAAGAAATACCCGAACCTAAGCCAGAACCTAGGCCCCAGGAAAAACAATGAAACGCGAACCGCGCCCCGGACGCCTGACCTCCGGACACGCTCCCTCCATAGCATCGCTTCCAATTTGTCGCCTTAGCACAACTGTGCCAAACTACTCCGCAGAGGCTCCATGAGCGTATCTCTTGGTCAAGGCGTCACACTTACCAAGCCCGACGACTTCGGCAAGCTGCTCGAAGATGAAGGCGTGATCTTCGCGCAACTCGATAAAGCCGTGAACTGGGCGCGCCGCAGCTCCATCTGGCCGCTCGGCTTTGGCTTGGCGTGCTGCGCCATCGAGATGATGTCCATGGCCGCCGCGCGCTTTGACGTATCTCGTTTCGGCGCAGAAGTTTTTCGCCCATCCCCGCGCCAAGCCGACCTCATGATCGTGGCCGGTCGTCTCTCACAGAAAATGGCGCCGGTTATTCGACGCCTGTACGATCAGATGCCCGAGCCCAAGTGGGTAATTTCCATGGGCGCTTGCGCTACGTCCGGCGGCGTTTTCAATAACTACGCCATCGTGCAAGGCTGCAATCAGGTAATTCCCGTGGATGTCTATGTGCCAGGTTGTCCTCCCCGCCCGGAGGCGTTGCTTTACGCGATCCTGCAACTGCAAAAGAAAATTGATGCAGAAACAGGCTCGTTCAGGCGCGCCATTAATCTGGATTAACGCGAGTCAGCGCCGACCTCGCATCGGCGCGTTGCGTCACTCTCACTAGATCGGGCTTGGGATGGCTACTGCGGCACCAACACGACGTCACCCGCGCGTTAAAGCTCCAGATGGCATGCTTGTGGGCTGGCAGGTCGGCACGCAACGTTTCGTCTCGCGTCTCGATAACATCGCTCTCGGTGGACTTTTCATCCGCACGCCAAATCCGCCACCCGCGCAAAGTCTCGTGAAAGTTATCGTGTCCCTGCCGATGGGTTCAGGAGAAGTCCAGGCCCGCGGCGTCGTGCGCCGCGTCACACCGAGTCGTGGCATGGGCGTCGAATTCACCGCCATGAACCCCGAAGATCGCGGCCGCCTGAGCGGATTGCTGCGGCCCCTACTCGAGCAACAAAACACTGACAAGAAACCGCAAGCTTAACGCCCCAGCGCGTCTTTAAACTCCACCACGGTCGCCGTCCCGCCGCACCAATCCAGTTTCGTTCCTAAGGCGCGATTTTCTTTGCCGATGTATCCCATGCCCAAAACCGCCGGCGGAAACCACGACTGCGCCGCGCGTGTAACGAATCCCACCGGCTTTCCATCCACGCTAAGCTCCGCCCCAGCATCAGGCGCGCCCTCGCCACTAAACAATAATTCCACCCGCCGCCGATTCACCTGCCCCCGCGAGCGCACCCGCTCCACAATCTCCTGTCCCGTGTAGCAACCCTTTGTGTAACTGATATGGCTCAACTCCAGCGCGGCCTCGTGCGGAATTTGCTTTTCGCCAAAATCGTAACCGAACCACGGCGTCCCCTGCACCAACCTCTGCGCGCTGAGCGCCTGGTAACCCATCGGCCCGCCGCCCCGTTGACGCACCGCTTTCAAAAGAGCATCCCACAGCGATTCCATCTCACTCCGTGCAGCCACAAACTCAGCGCCCGCAATTCCCGCCGCCGAACGTCTCACCAGCCGGCAGGGAATTGCTCCCACCAACACTTCTCTCCAGCCCAACTCGGGCAAATCGCTCAGCGCCGCGCCCGTAAGCCCGTGCACTACGTCAGCCGCCGCAGGCCCTTCCACCGCCAGCGTCCCGAATTTCTCCGTCTGATCCGTCAGCGTGACATCATCCATGATGATGTATTTTTCCAGCACCTCCGCCAGTCGGTGGCGAATCAGCCGGTAAGAAACACAAAAAAGCTCGTCAACCCCGCCGTACGCCCCCGCGAACGTCTCCATCTCCGCCAGAATGCGCCCCTGCGCATTCAGCAGCAGCGAACTCGTCCCAAATCCCGGCGTCAAGCCCTTAATGTCATTCGTAAGAATCGCATTTAAATATCGCGCCCGGTCCGGCCCGCCAAAGCTAAAATACGCGCGATAATTTTT
>JBBRPU010000502.1:0-2430 GCA_038227545.1 Candidatus Acidiferrales bacterium | reverse complement strand
TATTTTGATTCCGAGACGCACCTGATCGCGAAGGAGTCCGCTATGGTCGGCGGTACCGAAGAGGAAATTCTCTATAGCGATTACCGCGCCGTGAACGGTGTGAAGCTGGCGCATAAGATTGAACTACATCGCGGAGGCGACAAATACGAAATAGAGATTACGCGCGCGACGATTAACGGTTCGGTTGGCGAGCGTGTGTTTGATTTCCCCAAAAAGTCGCAGGTGCAATTGCCGGACCTGAAGGCGCTGTTCAAAGAGATTGACGGCAATCAGATAGCGATAGACAAGATCAAGGAAAGCTACACGGGCACGCGCACGGAAGAAGAAACGGAATACGAGCATGACGGAAAGCTAAAGAAGCGGGAGGTAACGGAATATACGTTTTTTTACCTGAACGGCGAAGAAGTGTCCACGGTGGTGAAGAAAGATGGCAAAGCGCTCAGCGCGGCGGACGAGCAGAAAGAAAATGAACGGGCGCAGAAGCGTATCGAGGAGCTGCAGAAGCAGGAGACCAAGAAGGACGCCAGGGAACAGAAAGCCGAGGCGGAAGGGAAGAAGGACGGGGATGATGAGCCGGGAATCGAGATTTTTCTGCGGGTGAGCCAGTTTGTGAATCCGCGCCGGGAACGATTTCGCGGGCAGGATGTGCTGGTGTTTGATTTCGAGCCCAACCCGGATTACAAAGCGCGGACGCTGGTGGAGAAAATTGTCCAGAAACTAGCGGGAGTGGTGTGGGTGGATGAGAAGGCGCATGATGTGGCGCGACTGGAAGCTTATTTTGTGGGCGACATGAAGTTTGCCGGCGGCCTGGTGGCGAATCTGCAAAAGGGCACGAGCTTTGTGATGGAGCAGGCGTTTGTGAATGATGAAGTGTGGCTGCCGACTTATCAGGAAGCGCATGTAGGCGTAAGGGTTTTGATGGTTAAAGGATTCAAGGTTAATGAAGTGACGCGGTATTCGGGTTACAAGAAGTTCAATGTGGATACGCTTTCGACGATTGCGAAGCCGAAGGATACTCCGAGCGGAACGGTAGAAGGCCAAAAACCGCCGCGCTGAAGGCCGAATCAAGATGTGTGGGGCACGACTGTGAGCCTGAGTGCTAGTGTCGCAGGGAAAAAATGACGTCAATGGTCGTGTCTACTTCCACAGGCATGCCTTGGAACATGGTGGGCTGATAGCGCCATTGCTGGACAGCCTTCATGGCAGCTTCGCCGAGGGAGCAGTATCCGGTCTGCACGCGCAGCATGCGAATTGCTCCGTCGGTGGCGATGATGGCGTGCAATCTTACCGTCCCCTGCAGGCGCTCCGACCGGGCCTTTTCGGGGTACTGTGGCTGGATTTTAGTCAGTATCTTCCCGGCGGTTACGTTCCCACCCTGGCGGACGCGTTGGACTTCTTCATTTGTAGTATCTGCGGGGCTGCCAACGAGTTTTCTTGATGGGGAGCTTCGAAAATCCGGCGGTTTGAGATCGCCAATGTAACGGAAGCCACCGTCCACATACGCGAATGCCCAGAGGCGATAGAACTTGGCGCCCTCATGAAAGCGTAATTCGTAGAGCGGGACCGGTTGGTGGCGCATGACCATCACCGGGTATATCAGCTCTCCGGAATTATCGTCGCAGGAGGCTTCGTGCTTATGCGCGCTGGCCTGAGTGAATTTTTCGTCTCGCAGCTTTGCGAAGAAGGCCTGCAGCGCACTCGCGAGGCGTGGGCCGGATCCCGGATATTCTGCGAACATAGCGTCGCCCTCGTCTCCGAAGGTACTCTGAAACCACGAGGCGTTAACCGGTTGGGACAACGAAGCGATAAGAGCGTTGAGAGTGGCAGCGTCGCCCTTTTTCGCGGCGCGGAAAATATCGCCTGTTAACTTTTCGAGCCCTGCTTGGGTATCGGCATAGGCGGGGATTGGGGAGGACTGAGCGTCCGGAATGTTCAGGACGCGTCGATCGGCGGCCGCCGTTTGCGGTGGAATTGCGAGAGGGAGCATAAGACAAAGGCAAACAAGCAAGCGGTGGACGAGTTTTGAGGGCACGAGGGTCGATTAATGGCTGAGATTTGTACCACAGCATGGATTGGCTGCCAAATGATTACTTGCATCTGACGAATGCGTGATGTGCGGGGACGGATGGGTATTCGACGGTTGGAATCGACCCATTACCGGCTGAGTTAGAGCAGAGGTGCGGCTAATGAGGTAGCGCCGAATTATTCGCGGGCCCAGCCGGGGTTGCCGCCGGCTTTGCGGAGAGCGTCTTCGAGGTCGGTGAGGCCTTGTTTTAGCTGGGCGATTTCCTGGCGCTTGGCTTCGATTTTGGCGTCTTTGTCGTTGATGTCTTTGCGAGTGTATTGCTCGTTCATGGCCTTTTGCGGATCCGGATAATACTGGATTTGCGCTTTTTGGGTTTCGCGCTGGAGGATGTCTAGTTCTTTTTC
>JBBRPU010000501.1:0-2433 GCA_038227545.1 Candidatus Acidiferrales bacterium | reverse complement strand
TGTGTATCCCGCGTTCGCGCAGCAGGTAAAATAACAGCGCGGCAAATTTTTGTTCCGACGGGTATCCCAGTTGCATCAGCGACATGAACTGCGTCAACTGGTAAGGCGCTTCGAATTCCTCGATGATCGCGCGCATCTGATCGGCAAGTTCCGCCGTCCGCGCCGTCAGCCGCTTCTGCAGCTCCGGTCCCTGTTCTTTCAAATGCAGCAGCACCGCTTTGGCCGCCGCCAGTGCCAGCGGGTGGCGCACAAAAGTGCCCGCGAAAAAGGTGACCCCCACTTCCGGGAAGGAAGTATCGCCATAATTCCACTGGCCGCCATCGAGCGCGTCCATATATTTCGCGTCCCCGGTGACCACGCCGATCGAGATCCCGCCGCCAACCACCTTGCCGTAAGTGGCCAGATCGGCGCGAACGCCGAAATACGCTTGCGCTCCGCCGGGATGCACGCGGAAGCCGGTTACCACCTCATCGAAAATCAGCGCGGAGCCAGTTTCCTTGGTTATCGTGCGCAGCTCGTGCATAAATTCGCGCGGCTGCAAATCCAGTCGGCGGCTCTGCACCGGTTCCACCAGCACCGCCGCAATTTCTGAACCACGCGCCCGCAAAATCTCGAGTGATCGCGGATTGCCATAATCGAGGATCATTACTTGCGACAGCGCGCTCGCCGGAATTCCCGGGGCGCTCGCCGCCGTGCGTGTCTCGCCGTTGATGGTCAATGGACGGAACAAAACTTCGTCGAAAATGCCGTGATACGAGCCGGCGAACACCGCAATCAGGTCGCGCCCGCTCACCGTTCTGGCCACGCGCGTCGCCGCCAGCACCGCTTCCGAGCCCGTATTGGTGAACGCCACGCGCTCCATCCCGGTAAATTCGCGCACCAGCTCCGCGACTTCTCCAGCGATGGGCTGAATGGGCCCAATCTCAAAACCGAGGTCGAGCTGTTCTTTCACCGCTTTCACTACGAACGGCGGGCGGTGCCCAAACATGCTCGCGCCAAATCCCATCACGAAATCCACATACTCGTGGCCGTCCACGTCCCACACTCGCGAACCGTCGGAACGCGTGGTGAAAAACGGATACACCATCTCTTTCCAAAGTTGCTTGAAGCCTCCCACGGAACGCGGGTCGGCCAGAATTTTACGATTCTTGATGGCCAGTTTTTTCGATTCGGGCGTCCGCTTTGTGTACCGCGCGATCAACTCTTCCAGCGCCGCGGTCTGCTGCGGCGTCGTTGCCAGACTTGCGGCGCGATCAATGGGCTTGAACGGTCCGTGAGACTTCGCCTCCGACCTGAACACCATCGGTACCGACTGCACCATGGACGCGGGCGCGGCTGACGGCGCACTCCCCGTCGTAGCGGTTGCGCCAGTGGCTGGCTGCCGTCCCATCAACTGCATCACTTGCTGCGTCAAGGCCTGCTGTTGCTGCAAAATCTGTTCGAGTACAGAATTCGGCACGTTTCCAGCGGCGGAATTTCCCGCAGCCGCAAAACTCGGTTGCGCCACCGCTGTCACGGCAATCGGCTTTGCCACAGGTGCTGCGAACGCTTCCGGCGCCAACTTCGCATCCAGATGTTCCGCGATTGCTTGCAGCGAACTCAACTCCTCCATCAATTGCCGAAACGAAATGGAAACGCCAAATTTCTTGTGAAAAACCTGCGCCGCCTGCGTCAACAAAAGCGAATCCAGCCCCAGCTCCAGCAGGCTCGCGGCCGGATCAACTTCGGACAGATCGTAACCAGAAAGTTCTTCCATCAGCGTGCGTGAAGCGACCAGCAGCCGCTGCTTGCGCGGCACTTCCGGTTGCGTTTCCGGTTGTACTTCCAACGTTGCTTGCGGGGACTCGAGCGTAGTTTGCATAGGTTGAGCGTCGGCCTTGGCCATAATTTCAAGATTGTTTCCCGTGGCGGGCGCATCCAGTTGTTCCACCGCAACAGTCTGCCGAACGGTGATCGGTGAATCCGGCCAGTGTCGCTTGCGTTCGAATGGATACGTCGGAAGCACCGCGCGTAGCCTCCGCTCGTCGGCATAAAATTGCTGCCAGTCAATCGTCGCGCCGCTAATCCACAAGCGCCCCAGCGCATCCAGCAAGCCTCGCGGCTCCTGCTCGCCGGTCAAGGGCAACGATGCCAGCACAATTTGTTCCGCGGATTTCGCGGGATGCTGCCGCGCCAGCGTACTCAACGTCTGCCCGGGTCCGACTTCCAGCAGCACGTACTTCGAATCTTTCATCAACTCTGCTACGCCGTCAGCGAATCGCACGGTCTGGCGCACGTGACCGGCCCAATACTCCGGCTTCCGGGCTTCGTCGGCGGTAATCCACCGCGCCGTCACATTCGAAACATAAGGAATTTTCGGCTCGCCAAATTTAATCTTGCGCAAAAGTTCCGTGAAGGGCGCCAGCACAGGCTCCATCATCGGTGAATGGAACG
>JBBRPU010000500.1:0-2435 GCA_038227545.1 Candidatus Acidiferrales bacterium | reverse complement strand
GTCTTTGTACCAGCGCCAAGTTTTGGGTGTCAGCTCCAGCGCTCGTTCATTCGAAAAATTGGATTCGATGAACGCCACGCGCCCAAGGTCTCCGGCGTCTATGGCTTCGCGTATCTTACGGATGCCGGCCATCAGGCGGGCGCTGTGACCGACCGTAACGGTTACACCATATTTCTGCTGCAGCGCGGCAATCTCCAGGCCATCCGCCAGCGTGCTGGCGATGGGCTTTTCGGTGTACACATGCTTACCGCTCCGGGCCACTTCCGCGGCCATGGGCAAATGCTGCTCGTTGGGAACGGTGAGGATCACGCCGCGAATTTCCGGGTCCGCAAGCATCGCCGCCATATCCGGAACCGCCGGCACCCCCAATTCTTGCTGGAACGCCGCGCGCTTCTCTTCCGAACGGCTGTAGCCGGCCACAATTTTTATGGCGTTTGATTTTTGCGCCGCGCGGGTGAGCACTTTGGCCCACCGCCCCAACCCCACGATGCCTACTTTTACCGGATTTTCCGCCATGCCCGCCTCTTGATAGATTCCGGACAAGTAGTGTCCGGGTGGTTTCCAACTATTGGTTGCAAACTCGCTCATCTGATAGTACGGTATTACGGGATGATGGAACAGTCAAGCCAATTGCCGGAAAGCATCGCTCCCCTGTCGCTCATCACGCGCTCGGCCGCTCCGCTGCGCCGCCAGGTGCTTGATGAGTTGCGCCAGTCCATCATTGCCGGGCGCCTGGCTCCGGGTTCCCGCCTGATTGAGCGCGAGCTCATCGCCATGCTGGGGGTATCCCGCACAGTTATTCGTGAGGCGCTGCGCCAACTCGAAACAGAAGGCCTGGTGGCGATCATCCCCAATAAGGGCCCGGTTGTCCGTGAACTGACTCTCGCCGAGGCCAAAGAGCTGTACTCCATACGTTCGGTGCTGGAAGGTTTGGCCGCGCGGCTATTTGCCGAAAATGCCACGCCCGGGCAAAAAAAGAATCTGCAAAACGCCTTACGCATCACCGCGCAGGCGTACGAAGAGGGTGATCCTGCCGGCATTCTTGAATCCAAAAACCGCTTTTACGATGTGCTTTTCCAGGGTGCCGGCAGCGAAACCCTTTCGGCGATGCTGGGGACACTGCACGTGCGCATTTGGAGGTGGCGTGCGCTCGGCCTTGGGCACCCCCGGCGCTCGGCGAAACGCTGGAAGGAAAGCATCCGAGGGTTGCGCGCTATGCTCGGGGCCATTGCAAAACGAGATGCCTCCGCTGCGGAGAGCTTGTTGCGCGATGAAGTCACCAAAGCTGCCGCTGAAGTCATGCGTTTGCTTAGTAACGAGACTAATAAGCAGTAGCGAAATGTTGCAGCGGCTGGAAATAACCGACGGGGGAGAATTCGATGGCTACTGATTTCATCGTGCACGATAAAGCCGACGCCGTAGGCGTGGTGGTCGTCGAGGACGTGCAACCCGGAAAAGAAGTTACCGGCTGGATTATGGAAACGGATGAGACCATTCGCTTCAAGTCTTTGGACGCGGTGCCGCTGGGCCACAAAATCGCCCTGCGCGACCTTAAAGTCGGCGACACCGTCATGAAGTATGGCCACGACGTGGGCCGGATTGTCGCCGATGTCGCGAAAGGGCGCCACGTGCACGTGCACAATCTCAAAACGAAAAGGTGGTAACCGTGGATAAGCATTCTTTTTTTGGCTACCGCCGGGAAAATGGCCGGGTCGGCATTCGCAATCACGTCGTGATTCTGCCGCTGGACGATCTTTCCAACTCAAGCTCCGAAGCGGTGGCCAACAATATCAAGGGCACGCTGGCGCTTCCCCACGCTTACGGAAGATTGCAGTTCGGCGAGGACCTGGAACTGCACTTCCGTACTTTGATCGGCACAGGCAGCAATCCAAACGTGGCGGCCTGCGTGGTGATTGGCATCGAACCCAGCTGGACCGGCCGCGTCGTGGAAGGAATCGCGAAAACGGGCAAGCCGGTGGTGGGCTTTTCGATTGAAGGTAACGGCGACATCGCTACGATTGCCGCGGCTTCGCGAAAGGCGCAGGAGTTTGTGCAGTGGGCTTCCGAGAAGCAGCGCGAGTCCTGCTCGATCAAAGAACTTTTCGTATCCACTAAGTGCGGCGAGAGCGACACCACGTCTGGCCTGGCATCGTGTCCCACGGTCGGCAACCTGATTGATAAACTCGACCCGCTGGGCGCGACCACCTGCTTTGGAGAAACCTCGGAGCTGACCGGCGCGGAAATCGTCTGCGCCAGCCGCGCCGCTTCTCCGGATGTAAAGGAAAGATTTATGCAGGTCTTCAACGCTTATCAGGAAGTCATTGACCGGTACAAGACCAGCGATCTTTCGGAATCGCAGCCGACCAAAGGAAACATCGCCGGCGGCTTGACCACCATCGAAGAAAAAGCGTTTGGCAATCTGCAAAAAATCGGCC
>JBBRPU010000499.1:0-2448 GCA_038227545.1 Candidatus Acidiferrales bacterium | reverse complement strand
TTTTTCGGCATCGGCATCGGGCAGATTAATTTTTTTGTGGATACCTACTTTGTGAACTCCGCGAAAATGCCACAAGGCAGCTTGACCGCGCTGTACCTGGCGGATCGCGTCATGGAGCTGGTGCTGGGCGGATACGCCATCGCGGTGGCCACCGCCATCCTGCCCATGATGTCGCACCAGGCAGCGGCCAAAGACTACGATGCGCTCAAGAAGACGCTGTCATTTTCGGTGCGGATAGTTGCCTTCATCACCATACCGGCGGCTCTGGGCTTGATGATTCTGCGCGAACCGATCATCCGGGTGCTCTTTCAACACGGCCAGTTCGTGGCAGAATCCACGCGCTTGACGGCGCGAGCGCTGCTTTTTTATGCCGTGGGATTGCCGGCGCTGGCCTCGGTGAAATTGATTGTGCCGGCATTTTATTCCACCCACGATACGCGCACGCCGGTGACGGTGGCCTCGGTGTCGCTGGTGCTGAACATCATTCTGAACATTGTTTTCCTGAACTACTTTTTCGATACGGTGAAAAATGGCGGGCCCGCTCTGGCTACGGCAATAGCCTGCTTCGTGGACTTCTTCTTGCTGTTTTTCATTTTCCGCAGGCGCTATGGCGCGGTGGGCGGCCGGCAGATCCTTCGCTCCTTCGCCAAAATCGCGCTGTGTTCCGCCATCATGGGGGTGGCTTGCTGGCTGGGGTTGCACTACACGGCATTCACCATGCACTCGCGGTTTCTGGTTCAGCTGCTGACGTTCCTCGCCCTGCTCATCGGTGCGACGGCGCTTTATCTAGGGCTGGCGTGGATTTTTCGCTGTCACGAAATGGAAGAAATCTACGGCATCGCGACGCGCCGGAGAACTCCGGCAAGCGCCGGGATGGTGGAGCCGTGATAGAAATCACGTCCACCATTTCGTCGTTCCTCACCCACGTGAAAGTAGAAAAAGGGCTGTCCTCCAACACCGTATCGGCGTACCGCCGCGACCTGGTAAAATTCGACGTCTTTGCCCAGAAGCGCAAGCTTGCGCTCGAGGGCGTCACTCGCGACGATCTGGTGGACTTTCTCGCCGGGCTGTATCGCATGAATCTCGAAAGCCGCACAGTGGCTCGCCATCTGGTGACGCTACGAAATTTCTTTCGATTTGCGCAAACCCAGGAATTAATTGCTACTGACCCGTCTATCAATCTCGAATCCCCGAAGATCCGGCGCTCCCTGCCGGGCTATCTGCGGCTCGAAGAAGTGGAACGCCTGCTGGAGCAGCCGGACTCCACCACCGCGTTGGGCCTGCGTGATCGCGCCATGCTAGAAGTGCTGTATTCCACCGGATTGCGGGTTTCGGAGTTGATCGGCCTGCGCGTAAGCGACCTCGATAGCAAAGTGGGCTGCGTGCGTTGCATCGGTAAAGGCGACAAAGAACGCATCGTGCCAGTGGGACGCAAAGCGCTCTTGATGGTTGAAAAATATCTTCGCGAAGCGCGTCCCCAGTTGCTGGGCAAACTTCGCGGCAGCCCTACGCTGTTCGTGAACCGGCGCGGCGTCTCACTCAGTCGAGTCGGAGTGTGGAAGATTCTGTCGGCCTACGGGCGACGCGCGGGTCTGCGCGTTTCGCTGACGCCACATATGCTGCGTCACAGTTTCGCTACACATTTACTGGAGCGCGGTGCGGACCTGCGCTCGGTGCAATTGATGTTGGGCCACGCAGATATTTCCACCACGCAGATTTACACCCACGTGGTGGAAGAGCGGTTGAAGCAAATTTACAAAGCGCATCACCCCCGGGCATGAGGGCAGCGACGCCGATGCGCCTGGGGCAGGTATTGACATTTATCGCGGGTGTTATCGCGGCTGTTCAGCGAACACCCTGAAGAGGGAAGAAGGAGCGCAATGCCCGATTATATGTTTTTGCTGGAGAGCCGGCTCTCGCCGGAACAACGCGCGGTACTCACGCGCGTGCAGGAACTTTCCGCCGCGATGGGCTTCAACGTCTATCTGACCGGCGGAACGGTACGCGACCTGGTTACCGGAGCTTCTCTTCGCGATCTGGATTTCACGGTGGAAGGGAATCCGGCGAAAATTGCGCGTGAATTGGAAAAGGGCGGCGCTCGGGTGCTGGTGGAAGACGATAAGCTGCGGCACATCGAACTGCTTTTCACGGGCGACGTGGAAGGTAGCATTTCCGCCGCGCACGACGATCACTACGTGCGGCCGGGAACGCGGCCGGATGTGCGCTGGTCTACCATAATGGAGGATTTGCGGCGGCGCGATTTTTCACTGAACGCCGTGGCCATCTCGCTGAATCCGGCCTCGCGCGGGCTGCTGCTCGACCCCACCAACGGATTGTCGGACATCGAACGCGCTGAAGTTCGAGCGCTGACGATTCATGCCTTCACGAATCAGCCGGTGCGGCTGTTGCGGGTGCTGAGGTTTGCGGCGCGCATGGGCTTCAAGATTG
>JBBRPU010000498.1:0-2458 GCA_038227545.1 Candidatus Acidiferrales bacterium | reverse complement strand
TATCTTTGTCGGCGTTTTGTTTCTGAAAACCTGACGGCAGCAGCCGATTGTCCTTCAAATAACCCACCGCATTCGAAAGTCCCGTGGTGATGCGGCCATCCTGGTCTTTCAGAATGGGCTCGTAGATTTGTACTTCATCGCTATTTTTGATTTCGCGGTAATGCGGCTCGAAGCGCGAAGCGTCGGCATCATTATCATTCCCCTCGATGGAACCGTCGGGATGCATCGCGCCGGATTCAAATGCGACTCGCCCGTCGCGGTCACGCACTACTACGTGCAGCCAGGCGCGCCGCGAAGGATAAGCGGTGGGGAATTTATGTCCGGTGAGATTTTCCACCAGCACATGCATTTGCAGCCGCGACGAAGCTATATCTATGTCGCGAATGCTGACGCGGGCGGTTTTCGTTTGCAGAAAATCTATGGTTCGTTGCGCTTCCGCGGTCAATTCCTGCGGCATGGCGGCGACGCTCAAGTCCGCGCGGTGAAGATTCAACAACTTCAGCATGAAGAAATTTGCGCCGACGAAAGTGTGCTGCCGCACGTTGGGCCGCAACACGCCGAGCACCGCGGAGATGGGCGCGTCTTCGCCCACTTCCGGCATGTGGCAAGACTGGCAGCTGTTTTTATTGACGTAACTGCTGTGCTGCCATTCGAGGTAGGGCACCTGTTCGGGAAACAGTCCGAGCTCTTTCCCCCCGGGAGCCAGCGCCCGGGTGTAAAGCGTGTGACACGTGGCGCACAGCGCTGAATCCTGAATGTGGGTGTCGCCGGTGGGGCGAAATCCTTCCGAAGAAGTTTGCATGACGTGCGCCTGGCCGTTTTGAATGGCGTACGGACCGTACTCCGGATGCTCACCTTTGGTGCGCGGCGCTTCGATGACAAAACCGCCGTTAAAACTTTCCTTAGTGCCAAGTTTTTCCTTGCTGATCTGGTGGCAGACGGAGCAGGACACGCCATCTTCTGCGGCGCCATTTTTCTTAGGGTCGTGATCGAAAGGAAGATGCGCGAATACCGCACCGAGCCGATCCTTTACTTTGGCTTCATAGCGCGCGATGGGCATGTGGCAGGCGGCGCACTCGTCTTCAATTTTTGCTGTTGATTCCGGGTGCTCCATGATTTCGCGCCGCACGCTGGCTTGCCAGTAAGGATCGCGAGCAGAGTTGGCCATAATAGTGGCGCGCCAGTCGAAGCCAATGGAAACATCTTTGCCGGAGGGAGCGGTCAGGCCGTTGTGGCAGGCGAGGCAGCGGTCGGAGGTTTGGAATTTTGGTTTAAGACCGGTGTTCTTGCCGCTCTGGCCCATCGCCGTGAACGGCAGAAAGACAAAAGCGAGCGTCGAAATCAGCAAGTTCGAAAAATTTCGCATTACCAGCCTTCGTTCAATCTTCCGTCCTGCCAATCCCAAAGCAGGTAGAACACAATTTGTTTGGAGCGCCCGTCGGTGTTGTTCACCGGGAGACGCACACCGAGATCAGCGCGAATGTGCTGGCGCTTGCTGATGGTCACCTGCATTTGCGGCAGCACGTCCCAATTGGTTTTTGCTTGATCCATCAGGTCGCGGACGGCAAGAAACTCCATCATGGGAGTGAACAGCCGTCCGAGGCCGTGCTGCGGCGCAAAACTCTGACCGATCGCGGTATTGAAAAAAATGGCTTGCGGCGCGATGTCGGTGTGGCGCGGCAGATCGGCGCCGAGCTGCGTTTGAATAAAAGTGTTGGTGCGAAAGAGTTGATCGAAGGCCGCAAACGTTTCGAAGGTGGTGGTGCCGGAGCCGAAACCGCGGCGCCGGCTTCCGGTCGGCACGATGACGCTGCCTTGCAAACTCAAAATCGAGCCGGACTTTAGATTAGAAAACATGACGCGCTTGAGGCCCAGCGTGGTATCGCCCACCCCGCCATACCAGGTGTGATTCTGATCTTCGAAATTAAGCGGAACGTCCACTTCGATCTGGTTTTTCTTTCCGAAGCGCTGCTCGTGAATGATGTGGCTGACGATTCCTGGCGCGCCCTGGGCATTGAAGGTGGAGGAGATGACCACCTCGTCTTCCGGAAAAGCTTTTTCGGTGGCGATGGCGCGAGGCAGGTTTAATTCACCGCGCGGCCAACCGCTCTCGCGGCAAAAGCTGCGCAGATGCCTGATCACCTGATCAATTTGTTTTGATGTGAGCGCTTCGCCGAAAGACGGCATGATGGCCGAAGAGCCGCGATAGCGTCCGCCATTGGTGATTAACGCCTTCCACGTGGAGTTGGGCTCCGGAGTAGTCTGATCGCACTTGGTGAAGTCAGGGAAAGTTCGCGGCGGTTCAAAACCGGCGGTGGATTTGGGCGTACCGGCTCCATCCGGTCCGTGGCAGGCGGCACACGCCGACTTGTAGATGGCTTCGCCGGAGTCCAGTCGCAGAGAGGAGCGTGCGTCCATCTGACCGCGCACCACGCGCGCGCCAGTACAGACAAGCAAT
>JBBRPU010000497.1:0-2463 GCA_038227545.1 Candidatus Acidiferrales bacterium | reverse complement strand
GAAAACATGCGCTCCGAAGTTTCGCTGGCCTTGATGGGCGCTTGTCCGGTTCCCGGCGAGTCAATGCCGATGAATCCAATGCCATAAGGCAGAATGGCGCCGAAATTTTCAGACAAGTCTTCTTTGCGGCTGTCGAGGCCGCTGATGGCGATCACTACCGGTACCGGTACCGGGCCCTTGCTATTTTTTGGCAGGCGCAGGTAGCCCACGATTTCAGAACCTTCGAATGGAATGTGCACTATTTCGAGCGGACCTTCTTGCAGCCGCGCGTGCGCTAAAAATGCCTCCAAAGCTTTGGCATACGCGCGCTTCTTTCCCTCCGACGCAGGCACCGGCCAGCGTCCAAAGGAATACAGTCGCCACGCGCGAACATACAGAGCGCTGGCTCTAGCGGGGTCGGTGGCTTCCAGAGCTTTGGCCTGCGCCATGTAGCGGTCCGCGACGGCGCTGAATCCCGCGGCCCACTCATCGTTATCCGTGCTGTGAATTGCGCCAAACGCTTCGCGAACGTCGGCGGGATCGAGTCCGATCAGCGGGTACATTCCGTTTTCGGCTCGCTTAGTGGCCTCGGCCTTGATTTCGTCAAGGTTCCGTTCCTTTTGTTGCGCCTGCGCGGCAGGCAAAATGGAAAACCCTGCGCACAACATCACGACTAGCGGAGCGATCCAGGATGGTCTGAAATTCTTGGCAAGCATTATTTTTTCACCTTGATTTTAATTTGGGAAAGGCGATGTCAGCCAACGACATTACAAGCCGCAACTCTTCATTTCGCGCCGGAGGCTTTTGCGAGAGCGTTCTGGTAAAAGGTGGCATCGTAATATTTTTCAACTGGTGGTGGATGACCGCCCCATTGATTCTCCACCTCGGCGCGTAACTTCAATACATTCGTGAATCCATCCGTATCCAGCACGGCATCTTTGGCAAAACCGCCAGGCTGCAAAACACTGGATTCATACGTGGCCACGGCAATCGCCGGCGGCAGGTGAAATTCCTTCACCCACAGGTCAATCACCTGCTGCTTGTTGGCCGGATCCATAAGCCATCGCTGCGCCTCGATAATCGCCGCCAGATAGTTCTCAAGATTCTCTCGATTATCCTGCGCCCATTTTCGTTGTGCGAAGTAACCGGCGGCCTGGTAAGGACCGATAGTGTCCTGAACCCTGGCAAGGCTCGCAAATCCCTCCTGCTTCGCGGTCATCAGCGCCGGGGGATTCAGCATGGACCCTGCATACTCTTTATGTTCCCGAAGCGCGATCAGCCGCTGCGGGGTTCCCCCAATCGGTTTCATCTCGTAATCGCGCCCCACTTGTAATCCTTTCAGCGAAAGAATTTTTTTCATTTGCAGCGCGTATGCGGTATTGGGAGCGTCCACGATCAAAATTTTGCCGCGGAGTGCTTCGAGCGAAGTAATTTCCGGTTGCACTACCAACTCGTTTTGCGAGCCTTCGCCGCCCATGACGATGACCATGTCCTGATGTGCCAGTTCCACCATCGCTACGGCGTTGTCCACCGCAAGGTAGGCAAGATCGCCCTCGCCGGCGGCCATGTTGCTGCGCAGAATTTCCGAGCTGGCGACATTCTCGGATTCAACTTCCACGCCGTGCTTCGCTAGGAAGCCCTGCTTTTCAGCGATCACCAGTTGCAGCGGTCGCCCGAGCAAAGTGAGAATTTTAATTTTGCGAGGAGCCGGAGATTGCGCACGTAACGGCGCGCCCAGGCAAAAAGCGCACAGCAGAGCCATACTCAGCGCACGCCCGACGCCAGTCCTCGCATCGCGCCCCAGTTTTACTCGCTCAGCTTTTACTGAATTCGTCACGCGGCACCTTCGTTCAATTCGTCCAGCGACCATTCCGAAACCGGCATGGGGTCGAGAATAGGTTTGCCTAAATTGGGGCAGCTCAATGCGTATAACCCGGTGTCCGTCGCCGCCCAGATAATATTGCGATCCCACTCGATGAAGACGTTGTCTACCGTGCGGTCGTAGCTGCCGAACTCCGAGAGATTGCCGCCCTGGGGTGGAATAAAATACGCCACTTCTTCCGGTTTATACAAGTCACCGATGTCATAGCAGCGTAATCCCGCAATGAAAAAAGAATAGGCGATGAAATCCTGCCGCGGCTTGCCCGGAGCCTTGAGGTGCGGAGGATTGTGTGCCCCGAAGCGGCCGCGCTTGAAACAAAAATCTCTGTAAGGCGCTTCGCGCGGCGGCACCGGTCGGGGCAGTTGCGCCACCGGAACCGGATGCTGCTCATCGCGTATATCAATGATCCAGTTCGGAAGGTAAATTTGATTACAATCGGAATTGGTGGTCTCGCCGTTGGTCAGTACAAAACCGCGATCCAACACGCCGCAATAAATGGTGTGGAACGCGATCCCCATTCCTGAGTATTGCGCGGGCGGTTCGAAGCGGCCGACTTCTCGCTGCTTTTTCGGATCGCTCAGGTCTAGAATTATGAAACCGTT
>JBBRPU010000496.1:0-2465 GCA_038227545.1 Candidatus Acidiferrales bacterium | reverse complement strand
TTAATCGCCGGCGCGCGGCACCCTTCCCTGAAACCGCTGGCACTTTTATTGCTCTGGCTCGTCGTGGCCAGCGCGCTGACCTCCGCCGCCCAATATTTCCTGCGCTTCTGGGGCCACGTGGATGATCGCATCAAGCAGCGCCGCCGCTTGAGCATGCTGGAAAGCCGCAAGAAGTCGCAGGATGCCGTCCCTCTGTGAGCTAGATCGCCTACCCTTCCGCTACCAGTATTCGGTTTCGGTCGACTTCTGCCCGCCAACAACCGCAAATTGCCAAAAAAAAACCCGCCGCAAAACATCGCAGCGGGCCAAAACCCCACCAAACCGAAAAAACTACTCCAGTTCCACGTAATCCCCGGCGTGAATATCAATCGCACTCGCCGTAATCAGCACGGTGGAAGAATTAGGCCCTTCATTGATCACAATGCCTTCTCCCACCACTTCGCGCGGCAAATCCTTCCACTCATATTTCTCGTGCGTGCTGCCGAAACCATACATCTTGTACTGGTATCCCTTCGTTTGCGGCACCGCCTCAGCCAGCGTCCCCTGGTAACGGAATATCCGGAAATAATCGCCCATGCGCACGCTCTGATTGCTGCCCAGATTCACGTACACGGTGCTGTGCTTTCCAAATAGCTGGGTGTAATCCGGTCCGGCCACGATCATCGCCACTCGCTTCCCGCTTACCGGCGCAAAATGGTCGAGGGCCACCTCTTCCTTGAATGGCGCAGCCGGACGCTCCACATAAGGCCGCACAATATCGCCGCGTTGCACATATCCGCACGAAAAGCCCACTTCCGCGATGGCAACGTTGGGCTGCACGCTCACCACCCGCAGTTGTCCGGCGTCAACGTACATCTGGCCCATCGCTTTGATCAGCTTCTGCTGCCACTTGAACCACGGCACATCCATCGGATCTTTGTCCGGTCGGATCACCGAGAAGCGATCGCCAACCTGCACGCCCTTGTCGCGCCCACGGTTGATGTACACGTAGTCCCCGTGCGAGAAAGTTACCTTGGGATTCGATTGCTCACCGGAGATAACGTGAATTTCGTCCGAAACCTTATCGCCCACGAATCCGGAGCAATTCACAGCGGTGTAGTCCGGCGCATTGCCGGCCGAACCGGCGGGCGCACCGTCCTGCGCAGAGGCGATTGCGGCTGCAAAAAATAGGGAGAAAGTTAGTGTCGCGAGCTTGGCGCGCATGGCAATACTCCTTCTTGAAAACACCGCGTATGGACCAACCAGAACGTTTCTAAAGCGAAAGTAGCAGGGGCCACGAGTGCCGTCAACAAATTGGCCAAGGTTGCTTTACAAGTTTGATACTGCGACTATACGGCCTGCTAGGCGCCGTGTTTTCAACGGCATGGCCCCGCCGAAAAGGGGCGGAGAGGCTCATTGGGACCGTTTGGTTCGGGGATAAGCAGAGTCTGCGCGGTGGTGGCCGCCGATACCGCTGGCGCCATGGCTCGCCAGGTCCGCGCCGCGTGGCGCGAAACCCCCACCGTCGAGCTCCGCCTGGACTGGCTTGCGAACGACACCGAGCGCGCCGCGCTGCTGCGCTGGGTTAAGCGCCAACGTTTACGCGGAACCATGCGCGGCAAACTCCTGATGGCCACCTGCCGGCGTGTGCCCGCGGGAGGAAAATTCCGCGGCTCCATTGACCAGCAATTGTTCTGGCTCATGCAGGCGCGCGAAGCCGGCTGCTCCTGGTGCGACGTGGAGGTCGAAACCTTGCGCGAATTGCCGCGCCAGTCCGTGCGCGGTTACGCGTTGCCCTCGCGTGTGCTCTTATCCGTTCACGATTTCGATCGCACTCCACCGCTGCCCCGCAAAATAAAAATTCCGGATCATGGTGAAGCTGACGCCATGAAGATTGCCGCCGCCGCGCGCACCATCGGCGACAGCCTGCGCCTGCTCGCGCTCGCGCGCCAATCCAGTAATTTCGTCGCCGTGCCCATGGAGGAAATCGGCCTCCCCGCACGCATTCTGGCGCTGCGCGAAGGAAGCGCGCTGGCCTACGCGCCCGTCGCGGAAGCCACTGCACCCGGCCAGGTGTCCTTGCACGACACCCTTCATCTCTACCGCGCCCACCAGCTCACCCGCCGCACTTGTGTGTATGGAGTAATCGGCGACCCCGTCGGACATTCCCTATCACCGCTCCTGCACAACACAGGTTTTATCGCCGAAAAAGTGGACGCCGTCTACTTGCCCTTTCTGGTGCACAACCTGAAAGACTTTCTCGCTGCCATAACTCCGCTAGGTATCCGCGGATTCAGCGTCACCATCCCGCACAAGCAGACCATCTTGAAATATTTGAAAGTGTGCGAGCCGCTGGCCGCGGAGATTGGCGCGGTAAACACCGTGGTCGTACGCCGCGATGGATCCTTGGATGGCTACAACACCGACTATGTTGGTGTGCTGCGCGCCCTCGAGAAAAAATTGCACCTGCCCGCCAGCCGTATACT
>JBBRPU010000495.1:0-2466 GCA_038227545.1 Candidatus Acidiferrales bacterium | reverse complement strand
GCGGTTTTCGCCGAAGTGGCGAAGGCCCGCATCGTAGGCTTCGCGAATGGACTCCGCGGGGTGAGTTTTGGAGACGGCGATGAGCGTGACTTCGCCGCGCTGCGAAGATTTTTCGCGCGCCCGTGCGATTTGCTCCTCGATGCGCTCGATATTTTCGCGGATGGTTGGCGGCATGTCCGAAATAAATCGTAGCACGCGCGCACATTTGCGGGGTGGGACGCTCACGGTTACACTGTGTGGCAATGCACGTGGCTCGCAGAATCTCGCCGCAATCCGCGCCAATTCCCGGTACCAAGAGCCATGACTACTAGCGGACGACTGATCGCTATCGAGGGCATTGACGGCAGCGGAAAACGCACGCAAGTGGAGCTGCTGAAAAATGCTCTAGCCGCGCGCGGCCAGCAAACGTACGTCACCGGCTTTCCAATTTACGATTCCTGGTTCGGAAAAATGGTGGGCGAATTCCTGAATGGCGAATTTGGTCCGCTGGAGGAAGTGGATCCGCATTTCACCGCACTGCTCTACGCGGGCGATCGCTTTGAAGCCAAGGAACACATTGCGGAAGCGCTCACGGCGGGAAAAGTGGTGCTGGCGGACCGCTACATCGGCTCGAACATGGCGCACCAGACCGCGCGGGTTCCCGCGGAAGAGCGCGCGGATTTCATCAAGTGGCTGGAGCATCTGGAGTATCAGATTTACGGGCTGCCGCGAGAAAGCCTGGTGATTTATTTGCGCGTGCCGCCGGCGGAAGCGCAGAAACTGGTGGCGCAGAAGTCGGCGCGAACGTATACCGCGGCGACGCACGACATTCAGGAAGGAAATTTGCGGCACCTGGAAGACGCCGCGGAAATGTACGACGAGCTGGCCAAGCGCGCGAACTGGATCACGGTGCAATGTTTCGATGCGACGTATCAGGCCATGCGGCCGCCGGAATTGATTGCGGCAGAAATCGCGACCGCCGTCGAGCCGATACTGGCGGCAATGCACGGGGAGAAAACGTAGCGATGGGCTTTGCGGATTTTCTGGGCAACGAGAGAATTGTAAGCGCGCTGGGCGGAGCTCTGCGCGCGGAGCGCGTGCCCGGCGCGTTGCTCTTCACCGGAGCGACCGGCGTGGGGAAATACACGCTGGCTCGAATGTTCGCGCAGGCGGCGACCTGCGAGCGGCTGAAAGATGATTTCTGCGGCGAGTGCGAAACGTGCAAACGAGTGGCACTGCTGGCCGATCCCGTGACACTCGTGGAACAGGGACTGGCGGAACGTGGCGAGAGCGCCGACGCGGCCACGGTCGAGCGCACTCCGCTGATCCTGCAAACGCATCCGGATGTGTGGACGCTGGTGCCGGACCCGGTGCGGCTCAAGACTCCCGTGGTGCGTCCAATGTTGCGCGTGGGACAAATACGCGCAGTGCAGCGGGCGGCGTATTTTCAGCCCATGGGGCGGCGGCGCGTTTTTATTCTCGACGGCGCGGATACCATGCGCTGGGACGTGGCCAACGTATTTTTGAAAATTCTGGAGGAGCCACCGCCGTCCGCAACGCTCATCCTCATCGCGCCCTCGCCTTCTTCCCTGCTGCCGACGATTGTTTCGCGGTGCATGCAGTTTCACTTCGCGCCGCTGCCGCAGGCGGATGTGGAGCGAATCCTGAAAGAAAAGACCGAGCGCAACGGCGCGGAAATTACGCTGGCGGCGCAACTGGCGGAGGGCAGTCCCGGCCTGGCGATGGAGATGGATGTGGAGTCTACCGCGCAGCGGCGGAAAGACGCGTTGCGGATTCTGACGCGTGCGGCGCAGGGGCAGGGTTTCGCGCAATTGTTTGCGGATACTGCCGCGCTGGCTAAGGACCGGGAAATATCTTTCGAGCGGCAACTGTCGGTATTTTATGGCCTGTTAACAGATTTGTTAGAGCTGACCGCGAAGGTGGACACTCCCATGCTGCGGAACAAGCCGCTCGCGAAGGAGCTGCAGGCTTTGAGCAACCTCGTGGATGTCGAGTGGGTGATGAAGGCCGTCGCAGGCTTCGATGAGCTGCACGCCGGCGCGCGGCGGAATTTAAACAAGCAACTGGGGCTCGATGCGTTGGCGGCTTCGCTGGCGGTAAATGCGTAAGATTTTTTCGCTGTGGATCACAGCCAATTAGGACCCGTGCGCCATCGCGGACCCACCCTACAATTCGAGGGTGGGGCACCCGGTTTACAACCTACCAACCACAGCGTAGATCTTCTTACCAGCCGCGATCGGTGTGCCCAGGTGCCCCAAGCTCGGTTTTTAACCTGGGTCTTTCTTTGGCGCGATTCAGCGCACCCGTTATCTGCGCGCAAAGCGCAGATTTCTGAACCGAACTGTAACCCGCGGGGAAAAACAGGCATCATAGGGTTATAGCAACTCACTTCACCCCAGGCTTTCGAATAAGGAGTTGTCATGGTGAACCGCCGGATGTTTCGTCCCGGCTTTGCGGACGTGAAGG
>JBBRPU010000494.1:0-2475 GCA_038227545.1 Candidatus Acidiferrales bacterium | reverse complement strand
TGGCTTCTTCGGAGGAAGGCGGCCAGTTGATGGTGCAATTTCAATACTTCCGGCAACTCGTACCCGACAAACAAGTCATCGGCTGAAAGAGATTTTTCGACGAATGGACCAAACAAAGAAAAATGTCAGTGAGAATTCGCCGCCGCCCCAAGGAATTGTTGCCTGGGTGAATCAACGCACCGGCCTGGATAGCGTGCTCAAGACCGCGTTGTATGAACCCATTCCCGGTGGGGCCCGCTTCGCATACGTTTTTGGGTCCGGCCTGCTGTTTATCTTTATCTCGCAGGTGATCACTGGAATTTTTCTGGCGCTGTACTACGTGCCGTCGGCAGACAACGCCCACACCACCGTCGCGTACATCACCAAAGTGGTTACCGCCGGCTCGTTTTTGCGCAGCCTGCACGCCTACGGCGCCAGCGCCATGGTGGTCGTCCTGCTCCTGCATCTGTCGCAAACATATATTTACGGCGCCTATAAAGGCCGGCGCGAATTGCTGTGGGTTTCCGGTTGCGTGCTTTTTGCGCTGGTACTGGGTATGGCGTTTACCGGTTATCTGCTGCCCTGGGATCAGCGAGCGTATTTCGCCACCGCGGTAGGCACCAACGCGGTTAGCGAAGTTCCATTGGTCGGCGAAGGCTTGAAGCGTCTCATGCGCGGTGGTACGGAAATGGGTACGCTAACCATCTCTCGATTTTTTGTCGCCCACGTGTTTTTAATCCCAGCTGCTATTTTCGCGCTACTGGCCTCGCACATATTTCTCTTCCGCAAAGCGGGCGCAGCAGGACCGGTTGATGAGGATCCGTACCATCCGCGACAAAAGCCGGAACTGTTTTATCCGCGCCAGGTGTTGATGGATCTTTCGCTCACGGCCCTGCTGATCATCGGTTTAGGCGCTTTGTGCTTTTTTGTCCCCATGGAGCTGGGGCCGGCGGCCAATCCTGCCGACGCGCAATATGTTCCACGGCCCGAGTGGTATTACCTGCCGATTTTTCAGTGGCTGAAATACTGGCACGGCGCTGCGTCGGTAGTGGGAATACTGGTGATTCCTTCTGTTCTGGTGCTGGCGATTGTGGCTCTGCCGTTCATGGATCGCAGCATCGAGCGGCGTCCATGGAAGCGGCCCGTGGCGATGGGCGCGTACATCTTCGTATTCGCTGCGTTGATTGGGCTGGGGCTGCGCAGCGAATATCTGGATAAACACGATGCTGGCGTCGCCCAGCAACTGGCCAAACAAAAAACTGAAGAAAGGGAGTACATGCGCAAGCCGTTTGATCCGGAGCTTTCTTCCGCTTCACTAGCTGCTGCGAACGTAGCTCTGGCGGACCCATTGGCTGCTAAGGGCAAAACAATTTTTGAGGCGCAATCGTGCAATGCGTGCCATGGCGACGGCGGGGTGGGTACAGCAGCGGCGCCCGCACTTACAGCCATCTCGGCAAAAGTATCGCCGCCACAAATGGAAGAACTTTTCAAGCACCCGACGGCGAAGATGAAGGCCGGCGGGATGCCTCCAGTAGAACTACCCGCGGAAGATCTGAAAGCCTTGATCGCCTACGTGGAGAGTCTTCGGTAGCCTGACAAGTCCGAAAGGCGATCAGCGGTCAAGTAAACCTGCTCGTTCGTCCCGTGAAATTCCGAATTCTCACTTCAGCTGTTTGGCATACGTGTAGGCCCGGTTGCCGGCTGGGGTGTTTTCCGCAGTACCGCGGCCGAGAGTAGCGTGATGATCAAGCCGATAGGAAAGGGCTCAATGAACGTTACCGCCGCGTTGGACAGCGGGTTGTCATACAGCTCCTTATACTTTTTCATCTGCTCGACCTGCGACTGAAGCGCCGCGGGAGTTGCTCCCGCGGCCCGCGCCTTCTCCATCGCGTACGCGCTGTATTTGTCCATGAAACCGGGGAGGAAGTTGTAATAGAGAATTTCCCAGGTCACTACATAACAAATACACGAAATCAGCGTGATCAGAATTCCCACCGTGAAGGCTTTGCCGAACGTGATGCGGCCTTTCCCAACGGAGTCGCGGTAGGAGCGAATGCCAAAAAATACCATGAGGAAAGACAGGACAATCGAGGTATAGCCGATGACCGCGCCCTTGTCGAAGCCGATGCGATCGGCAAAAGGGACGGTGGCCACCATCATCAGCGAGGAAATGGCCCCGGAAATCAGGCCGAAAGTTAAGATTGTTTTTTTCAAGTGGTTCCTTTGTGCGTTCGAAGGGAGTTGCAAGCGCACCGTACCGCGGCAGGTGGGTTCACGTCGTCATACTTTCGGGTGATTTTGGGCTGCGCGATAAAAAATCATACCTTGGAGTGACAATTTCAAGGCAGAAGCCCAAATTCCTTGCCCAGTTGGACAGCCTGTGTGCGACGCCGGGCGCCCAATTTGTCGAAAACTCGACTGGAGTGCGTCTTCACGGTATTCTCGCTGACAAATAGCTTCTCCGCGATCTCACGATTGCTGAGGCCCTGCGCGATG
>JBBRPU010000493.1:0-2485 GCA_038227545.1 Candidatus Acidiferrales bacterium | reverse complement strand
GTTGTCATCTGCAAAGCGCCGGCACAAATCCTTCGACGCCACCTGCCAAAACTCCGCCAACCTCGCACTAAAAACAAAGTTTTTCGGCGCAAAAAATCACCCCAGAGTACAAATCTCGCCAGACTGGAAAGCTCATTGCCCGATACGCCGCACCTGTACTTCGTCAAAAAGCCGGTCCTGACCCAAACCGTATAATTGAAGGATGGAAAGCGCCCCAGCCACGACGGAAGCTCTTCGACAGGTCGGCATTCTCGTTCTGGAAGAGGACGCCGAAAACGCCGCAGGGGTTCGCCAACTTCTCGATTCCGAGGGCTGGCGCGTAAACATCGTGGCCGATCCCAATCTGCTCCTTGCCGAACTTCGCAATGGAGAATGGGCCCTGGTGGTCGCCAATATTGCCGTCATCGGCACCGACACCCCGGCTTTCGTCACTTTGCAGGAGCTGGCCGCGGTGCCCGGCGAAGAAGGTGGGCGCATGCGCGTCCTCTATATCCTTCCCGAAATGACGGGCAGCAAATATGTGAAAGCCCTGGAGCAGGCGCGCCTCCCGTACGTCACCCGGCCTTTCCACTTTCACGATTTCCTGGAAAAAGTTAGCGATTTGCTCTTTGAAGTGAACGCCATCGCCGCGCCGCTTCGACAAGTAAGTTACGAATTCGGCGGTGTCCGTAAGAAAAAACAGGAAGCCAAACGCTCGAGCAGCATGTTTGCAGCACGCAGCGATTATTCCTATAGCGAAGAGGAAGTCGCGGAATACGAAAAGCAGGAAAGCGCCTCGAGCAAACGCCACAAGCCCCGTACCAACCTCGGCGATCCCAACAAGTAGCCAATTTCCCGTCCGCGGCAACGCCCAAAAAGTTTTTCTGCCCGCTGCAAGAATTTTTCCGGCCGCCGTTCTAATCCTGTGCGATTACGCACAGGAGGTTTCACATGGAACGCTCGCTGTTAGGCGCCCTCGCGGGCGCTCTGCTTGGAATTAGTACCCTGGGGACGGCAGCTTTTGTCTGGGCCGGCTCAGGCTCGCCAGCTCCGCCACCCAAACCCGAAGGCGACTGGCGCCTTCTCGATCCCGTCACCTACGAAAACATCTCCATCTTTCCGGTGGTCAGCTCGCTCTCGCACGACACCACTGCATTCCTCACTCTGGACGACGGCCTCTCTTCCGGCGAAATCCTCGTTCGCGAACAGGGCGGCGAAGGCTTGGCGCGCAGCCGCGATCAACGCACACCGCCGCAGCAGTACAGCACCGGCGCCTCGGTAAACCAGCTGGTTCTCGTCAATCGCAGCAAGCGTCCCGTGCTGCTTCTCGCGGGCGAGCTGGTCAGCGGCGGAAAACAGGATCGCATCATCGCAAAAGATCGCATCGTTGCTCCCGGCGCCGATCCGCTCCCGCTCGATGTTTTCTGCGTGGAACACGGCCGCTGGTCCTCCGGCTCGCAATTCACCGCTGCGAAATCCATGGTGCACCCCAGCGTTCGCGAACAAGCGGCCGTAAAACAGAATCAGAACGATGTGTGGGCTTCGGTTCGTGCCGGATCCACCGCGTCGCGGTCTGCCGCGGCACCCGCGCCACGCATCGCGGAAGCGGACCTGGCCTCAGCCATGGCATACGCTCCCACGCAGTCCTACTCGAAGCTCTACCAGGCCAGCCCCGTTGGCGCATCCGTTGACACTTTCGTCGAAGAAGTTCAGCGCCGCTTCACGAGCGCCACCAGCGGCGCAAAGGGCGAACATATCGTGGGCGTCGTCGTAGCCTACGGTGGAGAAGTGGCTTGGAGCGACATCTTTGCATCCAGCGATCTTTTCCAGCACTACTGGACAAAGTTGCTGCGCAGCTACGCCGTGGAGGCTCTCGCGCGGCCCACACTTCGCGAAGTCGCTTCGCGCGAAGATGCCCAAGATTTTTTGCGCCGCCTGGCCGGCCGCGAAACCATCGAAAGCGAACCCAACGTGTACCGCCGCCGCGAAATCACCGAAGGCAAACTGACGCAAATTGAACTGGAGGCTCTCGAACCCAAACCGATGACGCTGCACCGGCTGCTGCTGCACCGCACCAGCTAATGGCGGGATCTAAACCGCACCGGGTGCCGGGGCTGATCTCGATATCAGCGATGCAAATGTCGACACGCCGACATTTGCACAAATTTGCCGGCACTTCGATGCATGTGAAACAGCGTTTTCACGTGAAACAAGGAGGCGTGAAGCTCGTAAGAGCAACAATCAACACCCGGTTAGATGCGAAAAAAAGTCTGCGTGCGTTCGAACGCGGTGCCCGTTCGAATGTGCTGCTAATTCGAACATGGCGCGCAAAGAATCGAAGGGCACTTCGGCGAAGAAGCTCAGGGTGTAAGCTTCTTCACCACGCTGGCATCTGCAAGACTGTTCAGCAAATCCTGCGCCGTCCCGCGCCAGAACGGATGCTTTACGTCCGGCGCAATTTCCGCCAGCGGGGCGAGGACAAAACGCCGCAAATGCATCCGTGGAT
>JBBRPU010000492.1:0-2490 GCA_038227545.1 Candidatus Acidiferrales bacterium | reverse complement strand
CTTCAACCAGTCCAGAAGCCAGGAGCCCCAGCGCTGGATGGATTGTTCGTAGCGCAACGACAGCGCGTGCCAGTAAATACTCACCGGAAGACTCAGGACATCGGTGGTCAGGATCAGGAGTGGAACAAAAATAAAAGCTTGAAGCCATTTCTTATCGGTCGCGGATTCGGCGAGGTCGCGAAACTTCGCGGCAAATCCCAGCCGCAAAATCAACAACAGCACTACGGTGGAAAGGAGATAAGAAACGAAATATAAGGTGTAACCCGCACGCGAGTAGGAAACGGCTTTTTCGTAGCGTTCATGAGAGAGCGTGTATTGATCGGTGTCGGCCGGCGCGCGAGGCGACGCGGGCTCCGGCGATTTCGACGATTGAGAATCCACGTGCGAGACTTGCGAGGCAGATTTCTGCGGCGCCGCGGGCTCTTGCGCTCGTGCCCGCACGCCGGGCGCTACAAGACAAAGAGCCACCGCAATACAACATAGGAGCCGGTGTACGAAGCACCGTCTCATGAGACCCCCTCGCGTTCTACGGCGATGCCGAGAACCACAAAGCGCCCGTACATCACGATTTTGCCCGTGCCAAAAACATGCCGCACGCCGGGGGAGTATGCCGCAGCCCGGGTAGTTGCGCAATACACTCAAGAGTTCAGACGGGTGCAGTGGCCAGATGCTTTGACAAACATTTCTAAAATGTCGTGGCGAAGAATGAATTTAGATAACCCGGCAAGTAAGGGCTACAGTGACCTAAAAGTGGGCGGTCTTAAGAGAATAGTTTCGAACCGCTCCGGTGCCCGCCAATCCGATATGCACGAAAGAGGTCCAGCGCTCGAGCTTATGGTGGCCGTAGCGATGGAAAAGATACGAGGCGCCGACGGAAAGGCCGGTAGCGCCGGCTTCAATGAAAGCAAAGCCGGCGTGATTGTCCACGGCTTCATTGGTGAGAAAAATTTCCTGGCGGCCGCGGCGCCGCATGTTGAGAGTGGAGAAATAGTCCGCTGTGCGCGTGGCCGCCACCCCCGCGAAGAGCAGGTCGTTTTCCCGATCCCAGAAGCGATGTTCGCTGCGAACTACGGGCCTGGGAGCCTGCCGCGCGACAGGGTGCTCGTCGGGACCCGGTATGTCCTGGGCATGAACGGCAGTAGCGGACCAAGAGAGGCTCACGGAGAGCGCGAGCAAGGCAGGAAAAAGTTGCCGGATGTTTTCGCTTTTCGACACTCAACCTCTTTTGTGACTGCAGACTAGTATAGCTGCCGGACATGGCAGCCGTTGGCTGATTCGCATCGCGAGCCCGCGGGCGAATTGGCGAGGAACATACTTCAGGGGTATCTTGGAGCTTCAAATATTTGATGATCCATGAGGCGCGAGGTGCGGAGATGTCGGGACAAATTTTTATGCCGATGATTAAGAGACTCTTATCCGGGATTTTTGTTTTGGCCGCAAGCCTAGTCGTGCTCCCGGGTATTCTGGCGCAGAACGCGCAGGATCCACCTGCCAACTCGCAGTCCCCATCCATTGCCGACGCCGCCCGCAGGTCTCGTGAGCAATCAAAAAATGCGACAAAGCCCTCGAAGGTAATTACCGACGACGATGTGGACAAAAAAAATATCAAGCCGGGCGCGCAAGGGCTGACGGTTGACGCTCCCGCAAAGCTGGAGACCACGCCTCCTACTGCGGACACCGTGGCGGCGGCGGCCAGCACGCCTTCGGGAACAGCCGACGCGTCGACCTCCCCCGTTGCGACGGACGATCCGGAAATTGCGAAGTTGAAAGACTCGATCGTCGTGGCCGAGAAGGAAACCGATCTTTCCAGGCGAGAGCTGGCTCTGGAGCAGGACACTTTCTTATCTAATGCGGATCACGAACATAACCCGGCTGGCAAAGCCAAGATTGCCGCGATGCAGCAGGAAATAGACTCCCGGCAACAGGATATAGATCGCCTGAAAATGCGGCTCGCGGCCATGCAGGAGCTGCATCACGTGCCAGCGGCTTCAAAGAAACCTGCAGAACAACCAGCAACTCCTGTCGTTCCTGTTTCTACGGTTGTTCCCGCGAAGCCTTAACCTCGCCACCTAAGTCTGGTTCGCTTCGCTTGGCAGCGGCATCACCGTTTTCCACAGCGTGAAAGACCACCACTAGTAATGGTGGTGTTTTTTCTTGACACCGCAGGCGTATCAGCTCAAACTCTCCGCCAATAAATTAATTTTCTGTGAATTTTTGCCGCAAGGCACATCCATCTGAAGCTACATTAGTTTTGGGGAGGCATGATGCAGTATCTGCCAGGATTCACGGTCCAGTGCATCAACCAGTTGTGCGAAGCACGTGGGCACTGGCTCCGCGCCGATGCCACGGCGGCAACCACGCATGTGGGACGATGCCCCTGTTGCGGCGATTCCTTGCGCAATGTGCCGCCGCCCCTGGCGCCACGATTTCGGATGCGGCCCCGAGCGTTGACTTCTCATCGGCCGCGCATGGGCCGGCGCTGATCGAAGT
>JBBRPU010000491.1:0-2496 GCA_038227545.1 Candidatus Acidiferrales bacterium | reverse complement strand
TGATGAAGATGGCCGTCTCCACTGCCGAATATCGCGCCCTGGCTGAGCTCCGCTACCGTATCCGACATTTCCTGCAAGAGGGTGATGCCTCGGCGAGGCGCGCTGATCTGGAGCCACAGCAGTACCTGATGTTGCTTACGATTCGCGGCTTGCCCGCAGGTTCTGGCTCCACGATACGTACACTGGCAGAGCGACTAGCGTTGAAGCATCACAGTACGGTGGAGTTGATAGATCGCCTGCAGGTACACGGCCTGGTGCGCAGGAGTCGTAGCCACGCTGACCGGCGCGCGGTTCGGGTGTTGTTGTCGGCGCGCGGTGCAAAGCTACTTGAGCAAGTCGCGCGCCAACGGCTCGGCGAATTGCGAGCAGGGGGAGCGGCTCTTGCAGACGCGATTTACCTGCTGGTGCACCGGAAGCCCAGCAAGCGGGCGAACCGTAACAGGAATAAAAATGTCTAAGACTTTCTCCCCCGCAACATCGCGCTCCACAAACCCGCGCTCCGCATCTTTCTCAATGGGGACAGGGGGCAGCTCTGCTTCCGTGGACGCAGCACCCGCGACAAACACGCAATGGTGGGGTGCGCCGGCGCGGCAGTGGAAAGACCTGCGCGAGCAGCGCGAGGACCAAGTATTTCTGGTGCTGACGCTGCTGATCGGCGCTTTGGTAGGCCTCACCGTCGTAGCGTTTATCTTGATCACCGAACGATTCGGCGCGCGACTGTATCCCACTGGCGGAGCTCCTTGGCGGCGCGTTCTAGTTCCGGTGCTGGGTTCGCTGGCCATGGGGTATCTGCTGTATCGGTTTTTCCCCGATGCGCGCGGCAGCGGAGTTCCGCAGACGAAAGCCGCTTTGTGGGCGCGCGGCGGTCGAATTTCCGCCGGCACGGTGTTTGGAAAATTTTTCTGCACCTCGGCGACGTTGGCATGCGGAATTCCGTTGGGACGCGAGGGTCCAGCGGTGCAAGTGGGGGCCGGCCTCGCCTCTATGATGGGGCGCTACCTGGGACTACGTCCGGAAAAAATAAAAGCGTTGATACCAGTGGGTGCGGCTGCGGCCGTGGCCGCAGCGTTCAACACCCCGCTGGCGGCGGTAGTGTTTGCACTGGAAGAAGTCGTGGGCGACATGCACGCACCGGTGCTCGGTTCCGTGGTGCTGGCTTCAGCGACTTCGTGGGGCATGTTACGGCTGCTGCTGGGAAATGATCCGCTGTTTCAGGTTCCGCAGTACCAGCTCGTACACCCTGCGGAGCTGGCGATTTACGCGCTGCTCGGCGTGCTGGGGGGATTCATTTCGGCGGCATTCACGAGGTTGTTGTTGTGGCTGCGCGCGTGGTTTCTGAAGCGGCCGAGGAAAACGGTGTGGTTCCAGCCGGTGGCTGGCGGGTTGACAGTGGGCTTAATGGCATGGTTTGTGCCGCAAATTCTTGGCGTGGGCTACAAACATGTTGGCGCTGTTCTGAACGGCGGAATGGCGTTGAAACTGATTATTCTGTTGTTGGTGCTGAAGCTGTTCGCGGTAACCATCAGCTATGCATCCGGTAACGCGGGAGGAATTTTCGGCCCCAGCTTGTTTTTGGGCGCGATGCTGGGCGGAATTGTGGGTACCGTCGCGCATCGCTTCGCTCCCGGATATGTAGCGTCACCCGGGGCGTATGCGCTGGTGGGCATGGGCACGGCCTTTGCCGGCATCGTGCGCGCGCCAATGACTTCCGTATTGATGATTTTTGAAATCACGAGGGATTATGCGGTGATCGTGCCGCTGATGATTTCAAACCTGGTGAGTTTTTTTGTTTCGTCGCGCTTTCAGCCCGAACCCATTTACGAAGTTCTGGGGCACCAGGATGGTATTCACTTGCCGACAGCTGGGTCGCGAGTACAGCAAGGGCAGCGCCAGGTGTATCAGGCCATGCATGCCGCCACCGAAGTTCTCGAAGCGAATGGGACGATTCAGCAGGCACTGGAGAAGATTTCAAGCAGCCCGCTGCATGCCTGGCCGGTCTGCGATGAAGGCGGCGTGATCGCCATGGTTAGCCTCGGCAGCCTGCAAAAGGCGTTGACCGAGGGAACGACCGAACAAGCTCTGCGAGAGATTCTGACAATTGGAGAATTCCCGCACGTGCATACGGACCATTCGCTGAATATGGCGCTTGATCGCATGGGCGCGAGCCAGCTGGATGTTCTGCCGGTAGTTAACCGGGCCAACGTGCAAAAACTGGAAGGGATCGTAACGCTGCAGGATGTGCTGCGGCTTTATGGCGTCGGTCCTCGAGAGACCAGCGTCGCGTCCGGGGAGCCAGCCGGAACAGTTCCTCAGCCGTGATGAAGAAAAACCGGGAGCTTCGCTTCCGATCAGAATCCACCGCCGCCACCGCCGCCGAATCCACCGCCGGAAGATCCTCCGCCGCCGAAACCGGAGCCTCCTGAACTCCGTGGCGCGGAGGCCATGACGCTGCTGGCGCGTGAAGACATGGCGTTCAGATTACTGGTGAAATTTACC
>JBBRPU010000490.1:0-2501 GCA_038227545.1 Candidatus Acidiferrales bacterium | reverse complement strand
CAACATCGGCAGAATTTAAAGGGTAGGAGGCTTACGGTCGGTTGCCCTGTGGTGTTAGCCCCCTACCCCGCGAGTGGTCTTGCTGTATAGACGAACTGACCCCCTCAGTTGTTCCGCTTTTTGCAAAAAATAAATGCCGCGGCGCAAAATAAAGCCGCCGTCGACGCGATCCGCTAGATGGTGATGGTGTCCAAATACCGCGCCACCGCTGCATTCCAGGAAAACTTCTCCGTAATGCTTTGCTGCAGCGCACGTGCGGCTACCGGCTCGCCCTGCGTCAGGAAAGTTTGCTTCGGAGGCGTCGCCATGCCTCCCAGCCAGCGGAGCAGTTCACTTTTTCCCGCGTGCGCCGAAAGTTGGCTCATCTGGATGATCTCGGCGTTCACCGCCACATCCTGTCCGAAGAGCCGCAGTGTTTTAGCGCCCTCTTGCAGCGCCCGCCCGCGCGTACCTTGCGCGTGAAATCCCGCCAGCAGCACCGCGTTGCGCGGATCCGGCAGCCGCTGCGCCAGGTGATGCAGCACCCGTCCTCCCGCCACCATTCCGCTGGCGGACACGATGATGCAGGGCGTCCGCACATTGTTGATGGCTTTGGATTCTTCCACGGACCTGGTCAAGTGAAATTCACGCACGTTCAGAGGGTCGCCGCTGCCGCCAGCATCAACTTTCGCATACTCAACGTCATGGTCTTTACTGTATTTCAGGTACAAATCCGTCGCGCTCAGCGCCATGGGACTGTCCACATACACCGGCAGCCGTGGGATCTTGTTTTCGTCTTCCAGTTGCCGCAGGTAATACATGAACGTCTGCGTACGCCCGATGGCAAACGCGGGAATGACAATCGAACCGCCCCGCTTTGCCACGCGGTTAACGATGTCCGCCAGCAACGCGGCCGGGTCTCCTGCCGGATGATCGCGGTCGCCATATGTGGATTCGCAAATCAAAACGTCGGCCGCTTCCGGAGGAGTGCGCGGATCATTTAGAATCGGCTGGTCGTAACGCCCCACGTCGCCGGAAAACACCACAGTTTTCTTCCCGCCATTTTCCGTGATGGTAAGCGCCAGGCTCGATGACCCTAAAATGTGGCCGGCATCGTAGGAAGTGACTTTGAATATCTGATCAATCTCAAAATCTCCGCTCCGCGGCATCGGCTTCATCAGCTGCAGAACGGGATCCACATCTTCGGATGTATACATCGGCTCGCGCTCGGCGCGTTCGGACGATCCTTGCGGCGGATGCCGGGCATCCTCTTCCTGCAGATGTGCCGAATCCTTCAGCAGCAGCGTAGTCAACTCTATCGTCGCGGGATTGGCAAAAATCGGCCCGCGAAATCCGGCCTTCACCAACACCGGAAGCCAACCGGTGTGGTCCAGATGCGCGTGCGTTAGAACCACGTAGTCAAAAGTCTTAGGATCGATCGCCAGCGGCTGGAAATTGCGGTCCGTCAACTCGCGCAGGCCCTGAAATATTCCGCAATCTACCAGCAGTCGCTTGCCGCCCGCTTCCACTGAATATTTCGAACCGGTCACGCACCCAGCGGCGCCCAGAAATGTTAGCTTGGCCATAAGATTATTTGCTGCAAGAAAATTAGGACAAACCTGTCAAAGTTTTGTTTGGTGGAGCCGATGGGATTCGAACCCACGACCTCCTCGATGCCATCGAGGCGCGCTCCCAACTGCGCCACGGCCCCACCGGTGATTCAGCGATGTTAACATTCGCACGCGGCCTTCGTCCATGACACCGGCGTGCGGTGTTCCGGCGCCAACATCTCGAATTATTTTTCCTCTCCCACACGCTTGAAATAATTTCCGCGCTGTGTCGCGCAGCCTACTAAGCACGTTTATTCTTGTGAATATTCCGAATACCTTATAAACCTGAATACACTATCTGCCGTGCGCCGTTTCGTCGGCCAGCTTCGATAATTTGCTGCCAAAATTGGAGAATCCTTGAAGAAGACCCGCGCTTCGCAAGCCGCTCCGCGCACCAGCGCAAAAGGGAAGGCGATAAACAATAAGATCTTGCTGGCCGTGCCGCCGCGCGAATTTAAACTTATCCAGCCGCACCTGCAATTCGTGGAGCTCGTCCAGCACAATATTCTGTATGAGCCTCACAAAAAGTTGCAGTTTGTATATTTTCCAAACCGCGGGCTAATTTCTCTGGTAGTGGTCCTCAAAACCGGCAAGACCGTCGAAGCGGGAATCGTTGGCAGGGAAGGCGCATCGGGAACCGCACTCTCCGTGGGCATCGACACCAGTGTGCTTCGCGAGGTGGTGCAGATTTCCGGCGACGCTTTCCGCGTAAAAGCCTCCGCCTTTCAGAAGGTTTTGTCCGTCGCGCCGGACATGCGTAAAGCCTTGAGCCGCTACGTGATTCTTCTTGGCATGCAGGTGTCTCAGACCGCGGCCTGCAATCGCCTGCACGAAATCGAACAGCGCCTGGCGCGCTGGCTGCTAATGGCCGAAGACACCACCTCGTCCGCCACGCTGAACATCACTCACGAT
>JBBRPU010000489.1:0-2507 GCA_038227545.1 Candidatus Acidiferrales bacterium | reverse complement strand
GATCTGGCGCAGGCGGTGCGGCACGAACTGCACCGCGAACCGGTCAATGTCGATCGCGCCGCGGCGGCCGCCTACCACGCGCTGTGGAGTCCCGGCAATATCCAGCAGCGCAACTTTGCCGTCTTTGGCGGCGAATACCTCCTGAGGCAAAGCGTGGTGGGTCTGCGCGGTTTCTTCGACGGTTTTTTTCGATTGCCGCTCCCCCTGTGGGCCGGTTTTTTGGCGGGCTGGCCAGGCCTGCCCCACAACGAAAGGCACGAAACGTGGTACGCCCGCATGTGGCTCGGCGTCAACTTTCTAGTGCGTCTCCCGCCCACGGTCGCCCTGGATATGACCGCGAGCATTGTGCTCTACATTGCCACGACGAATCTCGCCCTGGCGCAGTCGGTGACGCCCTTTTTGGGCCAACCCATGGGCTATGAATACAAGGGCGGTCAAGATGCGGTGGCGGGCGACGTGGCGGCCAAGGACGAAGCTCGGCGCATGATACTCGAATCGAACGTGGTCGAGGACGTGCCCGTGGATTTTGAACGCCCAGCAGCGTCCACGCCGGCTGTGACAGATAGTGTCAAAGCTTTGAGCAGTATTCTGTAAAATCCACAGCCATGAAGAAACAAATGCGAATTACTCAGTGACCGCTGTACTCTAAACCATTTGGGGAGCAAAGATAGGATGTGTTTTGTTGCGATGCAATCTCGCGCATCACGGAGGTTCCTCGTTCCCGGTTGCATGTCGCCACGATGATTAGCAAAAATGGTGTTCGCAGTCTCGACTGTTGAGCGACGCGATGGTAAGTGGCAACGAAGACCAACTCGCACCTCCGTGCCAGTCCGCCAGGGGTACCGGGCTGTAGATTCCTCTGAAGTTACCAATGAGGGTCATTATTAACATGTGGGTAGTTGAATTCTTTTAATGTTATGGAGCAGCGCCGCTTGGCTAGAGTCCAGCCGCGGCGCGCTGCGCGAGCCACGCCCGAACATTCAGCACCCGCGCGCCGCCGATGTCGGTCGGCCCGTGCCCGCGGCCGATCCCGTACCGACGTTCGAGCCGCTCCACGACCTGTGCCGCCGTGCCGTTGTAATCTCAAGTGAGGGCACGGCACAGAAGGCGTAAACAGTCAGCCAGCCACGATAGTTACGAACGAACGGCCGTGTATACCCCCTTTTCCGCTGGCTCGATGACGGGCTCAGGTTCTTTCCTGGAAAAGAACAAGACATCTACGGCCAAGTCCATCCGGCGGAAACGGACGAGCTGCGATCGGCCAGCCTGCGAGCGTTCGATGGCGTTTTTCTCAAATTGCCACCAAGGAAACAACGCAGCGCGCTGGAAGCGCAATGTCAGTGTCCCGGCCTGCTGACCCCGGCCTCATAGCTCATGTTTCTGCGGTGCGAAGTCTTCCATGCCGACGTGGGCTGCTTTGGAGCAACGAATTTTTCCCGACTGTCGTGGGTGACTCACCGCTCGAAGCCATCGCAGACTCTGACACGTGCGGTCTACCCTTTCTCCGCTCCACTTTTCTGTCGTTGCAGCTAGCGGCAAAACGCGAAATACAGGGACAAGCGCATTAAAACCTTTGGACGCAAAGCGTTCGAACCCCTCACTCTCACTCTCTCGGCTGACCAGTGTCACGACACACGAGACGGTCCCTCTGGAACTCGGCGCCATGCAAATCATTCAACGAAAAGGAGAAGCATCGCGAGATCTGCGGTAGTTTGACCCGTCCAAACTCGACAAGACGAAATACAGTCGGGAAAGCGGCTGTCGGGCCCTGTGATACTTTTATCGCGCCCAGCTCGAGGACGAGGAAGTCCAAAAAAAAGGCATCGTCATTCTCAATTACAATGCCAACTTTACTAACCGCAATCGCCATTTCGCGGCCTCGCCCGCTGGGATCGCTTCGCTGTCTTCTCCTTCTCCGACAATGGGTTGTTCGTCGTTTCGCGGCGTCATTTCAAACCGCCCTTCACCAAACGTTGCTTGGCCGCGCGATCAAGGGTGCCCCTGCCCATTCGCCTGTCGACCATTCACGGCTGTCACGCACCGCCCGTCTACGGCTGCGTCATGGCCGTCGTGCTCTGCGTGCTAGGAGAGCGCGTGCGCCGGCGCGTCTTGGCGCTAGAGGCGAGTTTGGTGTAAGCGAGATCGCTTATTCTCGTCGTCGCACCGCACTGTAGTTTGTGGCCGTGGGAGGTGCAGCCCGCTCTGGTAAAAACGCAAATTTCGAGCGCGCGCTGTCGCATGAAGAAATTTAGCGCACGAACGCATCAGTTCGAATATTGACCACTTCGACTAATGCTGTTGGCACCCGTTCCGTTCAGTTTTGCACCCCATACCAACAAATGAGACCCCATGCTAGCACCGTGCCGTATGTTGAAACGACAAGCTTCGTTGACAGGTTTCCGCACCTATAAAGGTGACGGCCTTACCCAGTCAGTCAGCAAGCGTAGTCTTATCACAGTAAACTAGAGCTTAGAAGATTAATGAGCTTCCGCTCTACTATTCTTGTT
>JBBRPU010000488.1:0-2529 GCA_038227545.1 Candidatus Acidiferrales bacterium | reverse complement strand
TTCGCTGCACCGAAAACTGCTGCGCCAGGAGCGCGGATTGGAGCAAATTTACGATTTGCTGGCGGTGCGCGTGATCACCGATAGCGAGCGCAGTTGTTATGCGGCGCTGGGAGTGGTGCACCACATCTGGCATCCGGTGCCGGGCAGGTTCAAGGATTACATCGCCATGGCGCGGCCGAATCTGTACCAATCGCTCCACACCACGGTGCTGCACGGTGGCCAGCCGCTGGAAGTGCAGATTCGCACGCAGGAAATGCATCGCATCGCGGAAGAAGGGGTGGCGGCGCACTGGAAATATAAAGGCGGGAAGCCCGGTTCCGACGAGGAGAACCAGCGCATCACCTGGATGCGGCAATTGATTGAGTGGTCGCAGGAACTGGAGGAACCTGGTGAATTTCTGGCTACCCTCAACGTGGACTTCGCGCCTGTGGAGGTTTATGCCTTCACGCCCAAGGGGCGAGTGCTGGAATTGCCCCGCGGAGCGACGCCGGTGGACTTCGCCTACGCGGTACACACCGAAGTAGGGCACCAGTGCACGGGCGCGAAGGTGAACGGGCAGATGGTTTCGCTGCGACACGAAATAACCAGCGGTGACGTAGTGGAGATTTTGACGCAGAAGAATCACCACCCCAACCGGGACTGGCTGAGCTTCGTCAAGTCATCGCACGCGAAAAGCAAGATCCGGCATTGGATCAATCTGGAAGAGCGGCAGGAAGCTACGGAGATGGGGCGCAAGCTGCTGGAGAATGAAGCGCGCAACTTTGACCGCAGCCTGAAAAAGATTCCGGAAGCCGACATGTTGAAGGCGGCGACCGACCATGGTTTGTCAAAGATTGATGATTTGTATGCCGCGGTAGGCTTTGGGAAATATTCCGCGCGGCAAATATTGACGCGGGTGTTGGGCGAGCCTGGCAAGGTTGCCGAAGCGGAAGCGCCGGACACCAAGCCGACGCTGGTGAAAACCGTCAAGCGCATGCTGGGCTTTGGCGAAGCTCCGCTTATTGTCAAAGGGCATGACGATTTGCTGGTCTACCGGGCGAAATGCTGCAACCCGATTCCGGGCGACGAAATTGTTGGATACATTACCCGAGGGCGCGGCGTGGCGGTGCACACGCGAACGTGTCCTAACGTGCAAAATCTTTTGTACCAGACGGAACGGCGTATCGCGGTGGAATGGGGCGGCGAAAACGCCGCGACGTTCCCGGTGGAATTGCAAATCCGCGCTCGCGATCGCGCCGGTTTGCTGGCGGACATTACCGCGGTGATCAGCGGAGCGGGATCGAATATCCGAAACCTGGTCAGCCGGCCTGACGGACTGAATGCGCGGATTGACGCGAGCCTGGAAATTGTGGACCGGCGGCAACTGGAGACGATTCTAATCAATATAAGAAAGATCGCGGCGGTTCACGGCGTTGAACGTATTTATCAGTCCGGATAGATTTCGAAACGGGGCTGTTGTAAAAGTTGAAACTCCCACCTGTCCTTTCGTCCGGGTATCACCCACTACACACCTTTCCAGCTAGCTGGCTGGGGTCCGCTACAATGAATCATGTGTTTCCCGAGCAAAATTCAGGGTGATACCGTGGCGCGCCAGGCGCACTTTTGTGTTGCCGCGATGCTCCTGTGCACCGCGACAGCACTGCTTATTTCGAGTGGGTGCGGGCACCATCCCGTGACGGACTACCGCCCGCTGGTGAAGGCGGGGATGTCGTCCGCGAGTGTCGAACAGCTGAAGAAATTGGATACTTCCGATTTGGAGACGGCGCAATTGGTGAGCGCCAAGCAGGCGGGGATCAGCGACGAGACCTGCGTCGCGCTGGTCAGCACCGCGCACCAGAACCGGCGGACGTTCACGAGTGTGGACTCCGTAAATAGCCTGGCGGGAGCGGGGTTTGGGGAGCCGCAAATTCTGGAGATTGCGCGCGTGGACAAGTTGGATACCGTGAGTGGAGACGCGGTCACGCTGCGATTGATCGGACTGTCGGATCCGACGGTGCAGAATTTGCTGCAAAGACATTTGCTGGATCAGCCGACGCTGTCCAGCGGCGAGATTGCGCGATTGAAAAATACCGGGTTGACGGAAGCGCAGGTAGTCGAGCGCATCAATCAGGGCATGACCGACGAACAGGCGGAAAAAGAAGTGCTGATGCGCACGACCGCGCGCAACCACTACGGCACGGGGTTTACGCATATTCGCGGGCGGAAGCGCTAGGGCTCTTTCTTTACTTACAGCCAAAGTGGATGGCGGCTTCTCAGGACAAGCGAAAGCTGGCTTTTGCTGCTCGTAATTCCCCGCTACAATCGAATCGTTGAAAACCGCGTCTTACCTACGTACGTTGCCTGCGCTCAGTATTCTTGTGTGCGCCGGATTTATGGGAGGTTGCGCAGCCTCCTTCGGCCCGGGATATTTGGTCGCTAAACAGGATATTGATGTTCATTTCGAACCGGGGCCGCCGCCGCGCCTGGCGATCAAATCCGAATATCAATTGACCAACACGGGTACGCGGCCGCTTTCCATGTTGGAACTCA
>JBBRPU010000487.1:0-2538 GCA_038227545.1 Candidatus Acidiferrales bacterium | reverse complement strand
GGCACCGGATGCCAGATGTGGTGCACCACTCCCAGCGCCGCATAACAACTGCGCTCGCTATCGGTGATCACGCGCACCGCCAGCAAATCGTAAATTTGCTCCAATCCGCGCTCCTGGCGCAGCAGTTTTCGGTGCAGCGAATACAATCCCTTTACGCGCGCTTCCAGCTCCGCGGGAATTCCGCTCTCCACCAGCTTGCTTTGAATTGTGGCCTGCACTTCTTCCAGAAACCGGCGATGAATCTCCGCTTTGTCCGACACTTCTTTTTGCAGTCGCAGGAACGCTTCCGGCTCCAGATACCGGAACGACAAATCCTCCAGTTCGTTGCGCACGTTGCCCATGCCCAGGCGGTGCGCGATCGGCGCGTAAATATCCAGAGTCTCGCGCGAAATCCGCTGTTGCTTGGAATTTTCCAGATATTCCAGTGTTCGCATGTTGTGCAGCCGGTCCGCCAATTTCACCAGCACCACGCGCACATCGTTCACCATGGCCAGAAGCATCTTGCGGATGTTTTCGACCTGCCGCGCCTCCGGCGCCATCATGTTCAGCCGGCTGATTTTTGTGACCCCCTCCACCAGCCGCGCCACTTCCGGACCAAACCGCTCCTCGATCCTCGAGAGCGGAAATTCCGTATCTTCCACCACGTCATGCAGCAAAGCGGCCGTTAAAGTAGTGGCGTCCATGCGCATGTCCGCCAGAATATGCGCCACTTCCAGCAAGTGCGTGAGGTAAGGGTCGCCGGAGCTGCGCAGTTGGTCGCGATGGCGTTCCGCGGCGATTTCGTAAGCGCGCCGAACTACCCAGGGGTCTTCGGAAGGACGATTCTTGCGGAGTTTCTCGAGCAGTTCTTCCAGGCGTGTATCCAGCTGCCGCTCGGTGCGGTCACGGTGGAAATGCAGCGGCGAATTGCTGGGCGGCGGCATATACCTGTTGGGGTTTGCTCCTGACACTAATTGTAGCGCAGGCCCGCAATCATCCGAATTCTTTAGTCTGGCCGTTCAATCTAGAGCTAGTTAGCTCGCATCGTCGCCAGCATGGAAGGTCAGGGAGTCCGGATTACTTGAAAAAGTCTTCATAACGCACCTATAGGTACTTGAGTGTAATCTTCAGGTCTACCCGGCCGCCTGAACAATGAAAAGCGGCGGCATCGAATTTGGGCGGTCCTAAATGGCCTCTTGCTTCGTTCGATGCTCCCACGCCCTCGCGTGGAATTCCCATGAAGTTGCTATCCAGCTTGCCGTTGGCATTTTCATCGTGGAACACCGCTACTGCGTAAGTGCCCGGCGCGATTCCGGAAAATTCGCAGACTGCCTGCTTATCAGAAATCACCGAATTGACATGTCCAACTGCCTTCTCGCTCTTGTTTGGAAAGCCGTCGGGGGACGAATAGAGTGCGCAAACGACTTGGCCCTTGTCATTACGCAGCCCTCCAATTTCGATGTGGATTACGTTTGCTTGCGTAGACTGGACCTGTGGCAGGCCACATTCAGTCAGCGCCAAAAAGGCTGCAAGGATAAATAACACTCTCTTGATGCTTCGCGTTGGCCTCACCACGTCGCCGTTTTGGGCAATGCTGATCATATTTTCCTCCGACCGATATTTTAGTGAGTGAACGCATCGCAGCAGGGGACGCCATAAGAGGACGTGCCCCCCGTCGTGGCCTTCGATTCTATTCGTTCAGGGACGAAACAATATTCCGAACTACCTGCGATAGATGCTAAGTCTCTGGACTGCAGTAGGGCCTTACAGGTCTATAAAATTCCCCGCCACGAAAAACTACAAATTGGCATGCTCGCCAGGCTCAAAGTAATGAAACGAAGAAACTTTGCGCCGGCCATGATGCAAATTGGCAGGAAGCTCTGGAGTTGCTGTGCTCTCGCCCCACCATAAATATTGAAGGCCTGGTGGGCGGATATACCGGGCCAGGCGGAAAAACAATCTTGCCCGGCAGCCGTGGCGAAAATGGATTTGCGCCTGGTGCCGGACATGACTGCCGCCGAGGCTCTGGCATCTCTCAAAGCGCATTTGGCGAAACACTGCTTCGGGGACATTGATGTTCACATGAGCGGAGGTTATGACCCCACAACGACGCCGGCGGATTCGCAACTTATCCGCGCCGCCACCGCGGTTTACCGCCGCAATGGCATTGATCCCGTCATGTTTCCGCGTTTGGCAGGTTCGTGGCCAGGATATGTATTCACCGGAGAACCGCTACGCCTGCCCGCCGGACACTTTGGCCTCGGACATGGAAACGGCGCGCACGCTCCCGACGAATACTACGTAATCGAATCCACCAATCCAAAGTTGCAAGGCATGGATGGAGCCGCGCGTTCCCATGTGGAGTTTATTTACGAACTGGCTTCGGCCAGCTAGCGGATAGCACACCAATAGAAAAAGGGCATTCGACGAGAATGCCCTCTGCAATACCACGAGCAATTTCGGCGCAACTAGGTAGGCTGCTGCGGTTGCTCCGCCCGCTTTTGCTTGATTTCTTTTACCTTGTCCACTAAAGCGTCGGCTTGTTTCTGGAAACTGGCG
>JBBRPU010000486.1:0-2543 GCA_038227545.1 Candidatus Acidiferrales bacterium | reverse complement strand
TCGCGGGCGCAGCATTCGAATCCGGGCCCATGGCATTGTTCAATACGGGCGTCTCGCCGCTGATCGAAGGAGAGGTGACGCTGCCAGCCATGGCATGTAAGCAACTCTTTGTGTCAGGACTAAAAGAGAATGCGCTGTACGAAATTATTTTTGCGGGGCCAAACATCACGACTCCGACTTCGATCGCCGGTCCTGGCATTGGGGTGAAGACCGAGCACGTCCGTTCCAACGACAAAGGAATTGTGTCGTTGCCCTTGCCTGATGGCCATAGCAGCAGGCTGCGCATCCGCCAAGTCTAACAGGCTCGTTCTTCGGCAGCGCTGTAGACACAAATGAAAAGGGACGGCCCACAAGCGCCGCCCCTTTCTTTTTGCCTCGACGGGAACTGAAAAATTCTAGAAGGTAATTCTCAACCGCAAGCGAATGGACCGGCGGTTATCAATGCCCTCCTGCGAGAAGCTGCTTATCAACCGGCCGAAATCAGGATTGGGAGTGATATCGTCCGCGGCAATCGGCAGCAGTGCGCCGGTATTGGGATCCACACGAATGTTGAAGTCGCCCAACAGCGCGAAGGACCCGCCACCGCCTCCGGCATCGCCATTTGGCGACAGCAGTGGATGATTGAAAATGTTGTCCACGTCCGCTCCGAATTGAATGGTGAGGCGCTCCGTAGCGTGGAAGTCTTTGTGGACGCCCAGGTTGACACCCCAAGTCCCGGGGCCATAGAGCAAGTTGCGCTTGGCCACCTGAGCGTTGCTGAACACATCGCTTGCTACAGAGGGTGGACCGAAGGCGGCCGGATTGAAAAATTGATCGCCATTATGCTTCTGATAGTCGTTGCTGAGCACCGTGGGACGATAGGAAGGCTCCGCATTGAAATCCCCAACGGCATCCACAGAAGAAATACCAATGTTGCCCGGCTCAATCGGATTGCAATCGTCGCAGATCCAGAACGGAGTGAATCCGGTTCCGGACTTCGCGAACATATTAAAGCTCGTCTGCCATCCGCCGACGATCAGATCTGCCCACCGTGACATAGAGGAGCCATAACGGCGGCTCCTGCCAACTGGCAAATCATAGATCCCATAGGCCACCACGCGGTGCTTGGATACATAGCCGTCCGTTCCGTAGTCGCTGTCGGGCGTGATGGGATTGTAGGCGATGCCCCCAAGGCTGGAGTTGCCGGTATCGAGGGCGGTGGATTTCTGATCGAGGTACGTGTAGGAAAAGCTGAATAGTAGCCCGTGCGATTGTTTATGCTCAAAAGTAGTTTGAAAAGCATTTGATTGCGCATGGCCGTAGTTCCCGTAGCTCAGCAAGAAATCGCCGAGTGCCGGATAGCGATAGCGGGCCAGGTCTTCGTTCGAGGTGGCGCAATCTCCATTATTGACGGGATCGCAAATTCCGTTCGGTTCGCCAGAGTCATCTACAGTGTGGGTACCAAAAGGCACGTCGCTGGGCGAAATCAGATTCAAGTCTTTGCCGGCAATGAGGCCATGCATAGTGGCGCCAAGATAGGAGAAGCGCACCGCGCTGTTCCATCCGATCTCCCGCTCAAACGTAGCGTTGTACTGATGGATGCGCGGTTGATGGATGTCGAAGGGCACAACGTTAACGGCCGGTGTGCCGTTTATACCTCTGGAAATGCCGCCTCCGGATAGAGGGCTAGTTCCATCCACACCGTTGCCGGGCCAGCCTTGAAGTGGATTCCCGGGCTTGCTTACTTTCGTGATTCCCTGGTTGAAGGGATTCGTGGCGATTGGATCGCGAATTCCCTGCGCCGCCGAAGTCGGATAGTAGATTCCGTAGCCTCCGCGAATCACGGACTTGTCGCCGATTCTGTAAGCAATGCCAATCCTCGGCGAAAAATTGAGCTTGTCGGCAAAAATAGTGCCTCGGCCCAACCCATAGGTGCTGGCGAAAGTGTAGCCGAAGTCCACAATGCGGGTGTCCAGAAACTTAAGTGTCTTCTCCGAAGGAATTACGAAACGCCCGAGCTGCCCGGTCTGTGGATTCACGTAATTCGGATCAAAGTTAGCGATCAGATCGTTCTTGTCGGTAAAGGGAGTGACCAACTCGTACCGCAAGCCGAGGTTGACAGTGAGCTTCGAACTCACCTTCCAGGTGTCCTGGACGAAATAGCCATGCTCCCAGTTGGTTACATCCATTGCGGGCCGCGGCTGCAGCACGGAAGTTACCGACGTGCCCGGAAGCCCCAACAGAAAATTGGCAAAGGGCGTGGTGCCCGAGCCCGCGTAGGTGACCAGGCCGCGCGGATTACCGCGGTTCAAGGCGAAGCCATCTACCGCGGAATTGCGCACCAGGTCGCCACCCAGGCGAAAAGCGTGCTTGCCTTTGATCCACGTCAGCGTGTCGCCAAAGGTCACCAGGTTCTGATCCAGCGGCCGAAAAGTGTTTCGGCCACCATTGTTGAAAGTGGTGAAGGTATTGCTGAAGTTGATGGCCGTATGACCAAATGTTCCCAGCGCGAAACCACCGACTACCGCGCCATAAGCGTCTATGTCGGCCTGATCAAATCCGAT
>JBBRPU010000485.1:0-2551 GCA_038227545.1 Candidatus Acidiferrales bacterium | reverse complement strand
GCACCGGCGGCATCGCCGGAGAAATTGCCGCCATACTTTGTGAAAAAGCCTTCGGCGATCTGGACGGCCCGCTGCTGCGGGTGACCGGGCTGGATACCCCGGTGCCCTATTCGCCGCCGCTGGAAGAATATTTTTTGCCCAACGCGAAAAAAGTTTTTGACGCCGCCAAAGAACTGGCGCGCTATTAGCGAATGTATGGGGATTTATAAGGAAGAGTTTCCCGCAGGTTTCAGGGTTAAGATTGCGGATACTGAGGAATTAAACGACTTCGCTTGCTGGTGGAAATATCATCACCCGTTGAAGCCCGAGCAATTGCGGTTTGCGGGCCAAGTATCGGTAGTGGAAAACGTTGCATTCTACCACGGTGGTGATGTGCTGTACACATTAGCGGATTTGCCCGGATACTGGCACGAACAATGTCTGCGCGCTGCACCAGACGTATAGATTTTGTTTTCACAGGAGATGCACATGGCCGTAGACATCGTAATGCCGCAGATGGGCGAAAGTATTTTTGAAGGTACCATCACCAAGTGGCTCAAGAAGCCGGGCGACAGGGTGGAGCGCGACGAGCCGCTGTTCGAGATTTCTACCGACAAGGTGGACGCGGAAATTCCCTCGCCTTCCGCGGGCGTGCTGAAAGAGATCAAGGTCGCGGAAGGCAAGACCGTGCCTATCCAAACGGTCGTAGGCGTGATCGAAGCGGCAGGCGCTGCTACGGCGGCTCCCGCGGAAGCTCCGGCTCCGACAGCGAAGAGTGCGGCTCCCGCGCAAAAGCCGGCAGCACCGCAAGCTGCTACACCCGCGAACGGGAAGGCTGCGGCTCCGTCCGCTCCGGCACCGGCGCGAACGCCGGCGCCATCCGCATCGGCTGGAGCCACTGGTGGTCCGGCAGCGAGCGGCGCTTCTTCCGCAACCTCTTCAAGCACTACATCCGGCACGAAAGACGGCGCGCGCATTCACAGCTCACCACTGGTGCGGCGCATGGCCAAAGAACACGGCATTGATTTGAGCGGCGTGAGCGGTACGGGCACGGGCGGACGCATCAGCAAGCAGGACATCGAAGCGTTGATCGCCGGCGGCGGCCAGCAGCCAGGCGCGGCCTACGACGAGACGGAAGAAAGCGGCGAGACCGAGCAGGAGCTGCAAGAGGCTTTCAATCCCACTTCGGCTGCACCATCGGCGGCTTCCACCCCGGCGCGCACAACTTCTTCTATGCCTCCACCGCGCCCCGCACCTTCACAACCGGCGCAGGGCGGCCAGCCGGCGCAACATGGCGGACAAGTTCACGCCGCGTTCGAATCCGCGGTGCCGCGCGAAAAAATTTATTTCGGTGATTACGAAGTAACCCCCATGACCATGATGCGCCAGCGCATCGGCGAGCACATGGTGGCCTCCAAGCGCGTGTCCGCGCACGTGTACTCCGTGGACGAAATTGACATGAGCAGAGTAGCCGCGCTGCGCGCCAAGTCCAAGGATGAATTCGAAAAGCGCAACGGCACCAAGCTCACGTTCATGCCCTTTTTCGTAAAAGCCGCGATCGCCGGACTGCGCGCCTATCCCACGCTGAATTCTTCGCTGGACGGCACCAACATCGTGACCCACAAGGAAATCAACATCGGCATCGCCGTGGCGCTCGACTGGGGCCTGCTGGTCCCGGTAGTGAAAAATGCCGACGAGAAAAATATCCTGGGCATCCAGCGCACCATGAATGATCTCGCGGAGCGCGCGCGTTCCAAGAAACTGAAACCCGAAGAAGTGCAGGAGAGCACTTTTTCCATTACCAACCCGGGAGTTTTTGGCGGGCTATTCGGATTACCAGTCATCAGCCAGCCCAACGTCGGCATCCTGGGCTTGGGCGCCATCGAAAAGCGTCCCGTGGTGATCAACGACTCCATCGCCATCCGTTCCATGTGTTACGTCACGCTGTCTTACGACCATCGCGTGGTGGATGGCGCCATCGCGCACCAGTTCCTGCATAAAGTGAAAGAGTCTCTGGAGAACTGGTCCGAGCCGATCCTGTAGCCACTATTGCAGCAACAGCGGTTTCAACTTGGCCACCCACACGGCGAAGCCTTCCATTGCCACCGGCTCGATGCCCACCTCGCGCAGCGACGCCGCCACAAAATCGTCGCGTTTGTTTCCGGGAAGCAGCGGCACATCCGTGACCGCGGCAAATTCCGTTTTCAGTTTTTCTTTGGCGTGAATGCGCTCGGCGGTATAGGCCAGCTGTTTGAAATCGGCCGGAGCGCGCGTGACGGACAGCGTCTGCACAAATCCACGCGCGTGCCATTCCGCCTGTAGCTGCAATCAATGCGCATGGGATCCCCAGGCAGCGTCCACTGTTCGGCGCGCACGGATTTTTCGATGCGCTCCCACAAATGGGCCTGGCGAAATACCTGCGAGCAATATGAGCCACCCGCGAACGGCTGCCCGGCGTCCCCACGCGGCCGGGCGCGTACTGCACCGCCACATGAGCGGCACACAGGGTTCCAGCTCGGCAGCGATGTCAGCCAGGGAAAGCAGACCTTTTGGCGGAGCCATCTGCAGAGCG
>JBBRPU010000484.1:0-2555 GCA_038227545.1 Candidatus Acidiferrales bacterium | reverse complement strand
TGCCAAAGCGGGCTCCATGCTGGGTTCCGGCGGCATGGTGGTGATGGACGAAGATACCTGCATGGTGGATATGGCGCGTCGCATCATGCATTTTTACGCGCACGAATCGTGCGGCTGGTGTATTCCCTGCCGCGAAGGCACAACCTGGCTGCGCAAAATGCTTGAGCGTTTGCACGCGGGCTTCGGGCGCACGCAGGACATAGATATGATCGGCGAGCTATCGAAAAATATTCTAGGGCGCAGTTTCTGCCCGCTGGGAGACGCCGCGGCGATGCCGACGATCAGCATCGTGCAAAAATGGCGGAACGAGTTTGAAGATCACTTGCAGGGGCGTTGCGCGTACAAATCCGCCGAGGCGCTGGTTGGTTCTCGATAAGGCGAATGACTTTTCTCCATGGCTGATCAAAAACTTATCACGCTGAAGATTAACGACCGCGACGTGCAAGTCTCGCCGGGAACGCTGGTGATTGAGGCTACGCGGCGCATCGGCACGGAAGTGCCGTCCTTCTGCTATTACCCGGGGTTATCGCTGCAGGCCGCTTGCCGCATGTGCCTGGTGGAAGTGGAAAAAATGCCGAAGCTGCAGACCGCCTGCACGCTGGTGGCTAGCGAAGGCATGATCGTGCGCACGAATACCGAGCAGGTGCGCAACGCGCGGAAGTACATGCTGGAATTTTTGCTCACCAATCATCCGCTGGATTGCCCGGTGTGCGATAAGGGCGGCGAGTGCGAGCTGCAGGACATGGTTTTCCGCTACGGCGCGGACAGCAGCAGATTTATTGAAGAAAAAATTCACCGCCCGGAAGAAAAGTGGTCGGAGTTGGTGTACTACGATGCGCCGCGCTGTATTTTGTGCTTCCGCTGCGTGCGCGTGTGCGACGAAGGCATGGATGTGAAAGCGCTAGGCGTGGGCATGCGCGGCGCCAACAGCGTGATCATTCCCAATCGCGGCGATCATCTGGAATGCGAAGAGTGCGGCATGTGCATAGATATTTGCCCCGTGGGCGCGCTGACCAGCGGGACGTACCGCTATAAAACGCGGCCGTGGGAAATGCAATATCCGTCCACGATCTGCACGCACTGTTCGAATGGCTGCAAGACCACCTTAAGTGTGCGCAATCACGAAATCATGCGCTCGAACAATCGCGACCTTTCGGGCATCAACAAAGATTTTCTGTGCGTGAAGGGGCGTTTTGGTTTTGATTTCACCAAGCATCCCGAGCGCATCAAGCAGCCTTTAGTTCGGCGCGGCACGGAATTGTTCCCGGTTTCCTGGGAAGAAGCGGCGCAGACGGTGGCCACGCGCCTCAAACAGGTGTACGACACCGGCGGAAAAAACGCCATCGGCTTTATCGGTTCAAACCGCACTTCAAACGAAGAAAATTATTTGTTCCAGCGGCTGGCGCGCCAGACCTTTGGTACCAACAACGTGGATCATCACCGCACCGTGGACTACACCGGCCTGGTGACGGCCCTCGGCGAACGTGCGCACGATTCCATGCTGACGATGGAAGAGTTGTACCAGTCGAAAGCCGTGCTGGTGATTGGCAACGACCCGACGAATCAGAATCCGCTGGTGGCGTGGCAGATTCGCTCGGGGATCCGGCACTTTGACACGAAACTTTTCCTTATCAATGCCAACGAAATCAGGCTGCAGCGTAAGGCCACGCAATTTGTGAAAGTGGCCGCGGGCCACGAAGGCACGGCGGTGCGCTGGCTGGCGCATGGCGAAGGCAATCTGGCTCCGGAGATGGTGGAGCAGTTGACCTCCATGAAAGCGGCGCTGGAGGCGCAGTTGGACATCGCGATTGTGTTTGGCGAAGAAATTTCCGGCGCGGCGATTGCGCAGCTCGTGAATTTCGGTTCCAAGCTGCCGGGGAAAACACGCTACATGGCGCTGGGCGATTATGCGAACTCGCACGGCGCAGCGGATATGGGCGTGCTGCCGGATCGCCTGCCGGGTTACGCGTATACGGACAACGCCGCCACGCGGGAGATGCTGGAAAAGATCTGGGGCGGCGTCATTCCTTCCACGAAGGGCATGACCGCGCCGGATATGGTGGAAGCCGCGCAATCCGGAAAATTGAAAGCGCTGTATGTGATGGGCGCGAATCCGCTGGCACATTTCGGCACGCTGGGTTACGGACGTGGAAAAGCGCAACTGCTGATCGTGCACGAAATGTTTTTGACGGAGACGGCGAAGCAAGCGGACATTGTTTTTCCTGCGGCGTCAGCTTACGAAAAAGACGGCACGGTTACCAACACGGCGGGCGAGATACAGATGTTGCGCAAAGGCGTGGAAATCATGGGCCCGCGCACGGATTTTGACCTGCTTAGAATTGTTTCGCATCAATTGCAAAAACTTGGACTGGGAAAAGCGTTTCACTACAAAAATCCGGCTGCGGTATTTGACGAAATTCGTAAAACGGTGCCGGGATACAACGTGCAGCCCGCGGGTTTGCAGCAAGGCGAAGCGGAAGCGACGCACCTGAGCTTCACCAGAAATGGGCACGCGCCGTACGATGTGCCGGTGGGGCTGATTCGCTCCGCGCACG
>JBBRPU010000483.1:0-2559 GCA_038227545.1 Candidatus Acidiferrales bacterium | reverse complement strand
CTGGCCCTCGAAAAAGGCGGAGCAGATGTGATCGAACTGGGGATTCCGTTCAGTGATCCGCTTGCCGACGGGCCGACCATTCAGCGGGCCTCTGAACGCGCTCTGAAAAACGGCGCGACGTTGCCGGGGATTCTCGATCTGGTGCGACGCATCCGCGAAGTTTCGCAAATTCCTTTGGTGCTTTTCAGCTATTACAATCCGATTCTGCAAATGGGGCTGGAAAAGTTTGCTGCGGCAGCGGCTGATGCGGGGGCCGATGGCGTGCTGGCGACCGATCTGTCGCCGGAGGAATCTGCGGAGTATCGCCAGATTCTATCGCGGCATCAGCTGGACACGATTTTTCTGTGCGCCCCGACTTCCACCGACGAACGCCTGGCAAGTATCGCGGCAAGTTCCACGGGCTTTCTGTATCTGGTGTCGCGCACCGGTGTTACCGGAGCAAAGGATACGCTGCCCGACGATCTACCCGCGTTGTTACGCCGCGTGCGTAGTTTTACGAAGCTGCCGGTCGCAGTGGGTTTTGGAATTTCATTGCCGGGGCACATCACTTTGCTGGGTGGACTTGCCGACGCGGCGGTCATCGGTTCATCGCTGGTGGCGGAAATCGAACGCGCCAAGACCGTGGAAGAAGGCGCAACTGTTCTTCGCGACCGCGTGAGGATTTTGAAAGATGCGGCGCGTCATGGTTTATCCCGGCGCGAGGTGGCGCCGTGAGTCTCCAGGATTGGCGTCGCCGCATAGATGACATTGACCGCAAGCTGGTGGAATTGCTGAATGAGCGCTCGCGCTGCGCTCTGGAAATCGGCAAACTGAAGCAAGCCGCGAATTTGCCGCTCTATCAGCCGGATCGCGAAAAAGAAGTGCTGCAAAACGCCGAGCGGTCGAATCCCGGGCCGTTGACGGACGCAGCGATTCGCCGGTTGTTCGAGCGGATCATTGACGAAGCGCGTTCCGCGGAACGTGCCGCGATGCATGCTGAATCGAAGAGTTCCGACGATTGAAGCGCTGCGACAGGCGCTGGAAAAACTTCATGCGACGTAAGAAGGGAAACAAAACGCAGCCATGGTAATTGTGATGCAGGAAGGCGCAAGCGACGCGCAGATTCAGCACGTCATTGACCGGTTGGTGGGCAGCGGATTCAACGTGCATCGCTCGACGGGAGAATCGCACACGGTGCTGGGGGCCGTGGGGGTGCACCGCGATTTCGATCATCGCGATTTCGAATTGCTCGATGGCGTGCGCGAAGTCATGCGCGTCACGCAGCCTTTCAAGCTGGCCAGCCGGCAGTTCAATCCGGGCGGGACGATTCTGGATCTGGGCCGCGGAGTGACCATAGGAGGCAATGAAGTGCTCGTCGCGGCGGGACCTTGCTCCGTGGAATCACGTGAACAAATTCACGCGGTCGCGGAAAGCGTGGCTAAATCCGGCGCTAAAGTTTTGCGCGCCGGCGCGTTCAAGCCGCGCACTTCGCCATACGCGTTTCAGGGCATGGGCGAAAAAGGCCTGGAGCTGATGCGCGAGGCCGCCGAAAAATTCGGGCTGCTGACGGTCAGCGAAGTAATGGACGCTTCGCAAATTCAAATGATGCTTGGCTACGTGGATATCCTGCAGGTGGGCGCGCGGAACATGCAGAATTACCACTTACTGCGCTCGCTCGGCGAGATTCGCAAGCCAGTCCTGCTGAAACGCGGCATGTCCGCGACCATGGAAGAGCTGTTGTTGAGCGCGGAATATATTCTGGCGGGTGGAAATCCGCAGGTGATCTTATGCGAGCGCGGCATTCGAACTTTTGAAACCTACACGCGCAATACCTTTGATATCGCGGCGATTCCGGTGATCAAGAAATTGTCTCATCTTCCGATGATGGGTGATCCATCTCACGGCACCGGGCGGCGCGACAAAGTCGCGCCTATGGCGCGCGCCGCGGTCGCCGCTGGAGCGGATGGCTTGCTGATCGAAGTGCACAATGATCCGGATCACGCGCTGTCCGACGGCGCGCAGTCGCTTGATCCCGAGCAGTTTGCGCAGTTGATGGGCGAGTTGCGCATCATTGCGCCGGCGATTGGGCGGCGCGTTGCCTGAATTCGGCCATAAATGCCTCAGGGACACCTCATTCATCGCGTGACGATTCTCGGTGCCGGCCTTATCGGCGGCTCCTTCGCGCTGGCGTTGCGCAAATATACCGACGATCTACACATAACCGCCTGGGATAAACCGGAAGCCGCGGCGCGCGCCAAAGAATTGGGGGCGGCGGACGAAATTTTCTCCGGCGATCTGAAACCCGCAATCCAGAATGCCGATGTCATCTACATCGCGTTGCCCATCAGCACGACTTTGGATGTTTTGCCGGAAGTGGCGCGACACGCCGCGCACGCGCTGGTTACGGATGCCTGCAGCACCAAAGTGCGCATCGTGCACGCTGCGGAAGATCTGTTTCCCAAAAGTGGCGGGGCGATATTTTTGGGCGGACATCCGATGGCCGGTAAAGAGCTGGCCGGAATTGCTAATGCGGATGCGAATTTGTTTCGCGAAACGACGTACGCATTCATCGGTGAGCCG
>JBBRPU010000482.1:0-2561 GCA_038227545.1 Candidatus Acidiferrales bacterium | reverse complement strand
CCAATTCCACCGGAGCCGCGGGCGCCGGGAATTTTCCAATTGGCGAGATCACCTTTCTCGGAAACCTGAAAGCCGCCGAGCACGGCCACATCGAGGTGACCGCCGCGGGTCATCAAGTGCGCATCGGCCTGGTGGAAAAATGATGCGCCGGGAATTAAGGTGACGGGAACTTTCATCGCGTCCACGAGGTCGTAATCTTCTTCTCCGGGTTGGGCGCGGCGGCCCATTCCGAGGATGCCATTCTCGCTGTGAAAATAAACGGTGATGCCGGCGGGCAAATAATCGGCGATCAGGTTGGGAATGCCCCAGCCCAAGTTTACGTATGCGCCGTCGGGCAATTCTCTAGCGGCGCGCGCGGCGATTTGTTCGCGGGTGAGGCGCGGCTTATCGGCGGGAGAATTACCCGGCATAGCGAAGTCCTTTGGCCTGCACGACGCGATGCACAAAAATTGCAGGGGTTATGACATTTTCCGGCTCGATGGCGCCGGCGGGGACGATTTCTTCCACTTCAGCGATGGTGATTTTCGCGGCCATGGCCATGATGGGATTAAAATTTCTGGCCGCCAGATGGTAGGTGAGATTTCCAAGCTCATCCGCCGTTTGCGCTTTGATGAAGGCGTAGTCGGCGTGAATGGGCGATTCCAGAATGCAGCGTTGGCCGTCAATGATGCGCTCTTCCTTGCCGGCAGCGACCTCGGTGCCGACGCCCACGGTGGTGTAAAAGCCGAGCAGTCCGGCGCCTGCAGCGCGCATACGCTCGCACAAAATTCCCTGCGGAACGAGCTCCAGCGTGACTTCGCTGGCGGCCAGGCGATCCTGAAAATAATTTGAATGGGGCCCGGGGAACGAGGCGATGACGTGGCTGATCAGGTTGTTCTTGAACATTAAGCCGAGCTCGCCTTCACGAGTGCCGCAATTGTTGCTGATGGCGGTGAGGTTTTTTGTTCCGCGGCGGGCGAGGGCTTGAATCAAATTGTTGGGAAAACCGGCGCCGCCAAAGCCGCCGAACATGATGCGCGCACCGTCGGGGATGTCAGCGACAACCAGGTCCACGCCAGGATAGATTTTCTGTTTCATCGTTGTTCGATGGCGCCGAATGTCGTTTGCTTAATTGAAGCGCGAGGTATGGTACCAGACGATTGCGAGCCGCGAAAAATACATCATCAGCACTGCGTTACAAACGCGCGGCCACGCGGGCGGCGATGCGGCCATCCTCCCGGCGCACGATAAGAACCAGGCCGTCGGTCAGGGGCACACCCGAGCTGGGTATGTCGAATTCGTAGTTCCACTGAAGACGCTCGGGCAATTCGTTGGCAAGCTCTTTGGCGTACGGCGGAATCGCGCTGATTGAGAAATGAGCGAGCTTGAAACCTTCGACCGGACGTAAGTCCACGCCGCGCTTCCAAGACAGCGAGAGGTGCAGCTTGCTCATCATGGCGCGAGTGAGATACACGCGGGTGCTGGCGTCACGCATTTGGGCCGGGCAAGGGAAGTCGCGAATGATGAAGAGGAGTTTCAACTGATTGGGGAATTCGGTAACGGTTTCTTGGCCTCGCAGGAAAATGGCGCCACGGTCATCGTCAACGCGTCTCAGGCCATCGAAGAACGTTCCGGATACGACGCGGCCAGCCAGGCGGAAACAGGTGTTTTCGCTCAAGGAGCCGTCGGTCTCTAGGAAAACACCTCCTTCAAAATTCCAAACGGTTTTGGGGACATGTTTGGTTTTTTCTGGCGGCTTTTGTGCGGCAACAGAAAGGAGGGTCGCGAACAACAGGAAAGCGACAAGTGTTCGCGCGACGCGCACGGCGGTCACGGATGGGTCATGTCTTCGGCACGGACTAAAGCGTCAAATTCTTCTCCGCTGATGAAACCGAGTTGGATGGCGGCCGCGCGAAGGCTGCTGTTTTCGTGATGCGCGGTATGCGCGACTTTGGCGGCATTGTCGTACCCGATTTTAGGCGCGAGGGCGGTCACCAGCATCAGCGAGTTTTTGACGTAGTTATCAATTTGCGCGCGATTTACTTCGATGCCGTGAGCGCAATGCTCCACGAAGCTGTTGCAGGCATCGGCGAGGAGTTCGACGGAGTGCAAATAATTGAAAATCATCACCGGTTTGAAAACATTGAGCTCAAAATTGCCCTGTGAGCCGGCAAATCCGATGGCGGCGTCATTGCCCATCACCTGCGCGGCGACCATAGTGAGCGCTTCACACTGGGTGGGATTTACTTTGCCGGGCATGATGGATGAGCCGGGCTCGTTCTCGGGAAGAGTCAGTTCGCCTAGGCCGCAGCGCGGTCCGGAAGCCAGCCAGCGGATGTCGTTGGCAATTTTCATCAGCGAAGCGGCCAGGGTCTTGAGCGCGCCGCTGGCGAAGACGATTTCGTCGTGCGCGGATAGCGCGGCAAATTTATTGGGATGCGAGCGAAAGGGAAGTCCAGTGAGCTCGGAAATTTTGCGCGCGGCACGTTCCGCGAATTCAGGATGGGCATTGAGGCCGGTACCTACGGCGGTTCCTCCGATGGCCAGATCATAGAGACCAGTCAGGGCGGCGGTGATGCGCT
>JBBRPU010000481.1:0-2572 GCA_038227545.1 Candidatus Acidiferrales bacterium | reverse complement strand
GAATCCTTGCTGAAAAATCCCGCCAGCGGCGGAATGCCCGCGATCGCCAGCGTGCCCGTCAGCATGGTGACATACGTCCACTTGATTTTTTTGCTTAGCGCGCCCATGCGCAGCATGTCCTGCTCGCCGCCCATTGCGTGGATCACGCTGCCGGCCGCGAGAAACAGCAGTGCCTTGAAAAACGCATGGGTCATCAAGTGGAAAATTCCCGCCGAAAACGCGCCCACACCGCACGCCAGGAACATGTAACCCAACTGGCTGACGGTGGAATACGCCAAAACTTTCTTGATGTCGGTTTGCACCAGGCCAATGGTGGCCGCGAATAACGCCGTCGCGCAGCCCACGATTGCGACAACGAGCATGGCCGTCGGCGCACGCATGAACAAAACGTGCGAGCGAGCCACGACGTAAACGCCAGCGGTCACCATCGTCGCCGCGTGAATCAGCGCGCTGACCGGCGTGGGCCCTTCCATCGCGTCGGGCAGCCACACATATAAAGGTATCTGCGCCGATTTTCCCGCTGCGCCCATGAACAGCAGCAGGCACGCCACCGTCAAAGTTCCCAGGTGGCCCATGGCGTCCGCAGACAGCGGCGTGGCCTTGGCGAATAGTTGCACGAAATCCAGCGTGCCAAATGTTTTGAACAGCAGAAACATTCCCAGCATGAATCCGAAATCGCCGATGCGATTTACGATGAAGGCTTTCTTGCCGGCGTCCGCCGCGGACTTTCGCAGGAAATAAAAACCGATCAGCAAGTAGCTAGCGAGCCCCACGCCTTCCCAGCCCACAAACAACAAAACATAGTTCGCGGCCAGCACCAGGATGAGCATGAAAAACATGAATAAATTCAGGTAGGAGAAAAACCGGTAATACCCGCCTTCATGCGCCATGTAGCCGGTGGAATAAATGTGAATCAGCCAGCCCACGCCAGTAACCACCAGCAGCATCACCACCGTCAGTTGATCCACTTGCAGGTCGAAGCCGGCGCGGAATTCTCCCGCCGCGATCCAGGAAAAATATTGCTGCACCCAGGGAATCTGTTCCGATGCGAGGTGGAAAAATTCGCGCACCGCTTCGAGCGCCGCGAGAAAAGACAATCCGGTGGCGCCGATGGCCACGGTATTGACGATCTTGTTCGGCCAGGCTTTGCCCAACAAGCCATTCACCGTGGCCCCCAGCAGCGGCAACAGTGGAATGATCCACAGATGTTCGAGTATCGGCATTTACAGTTTTAAAAGGTCCACACGCTCAACGTTTAGCGACTGCCGGTTGCGCGCGGTCAGAATAATAATTGCCAGTCCCACGGCGGCTTCCGCGGCTGCCACCACAATCACGAACAAAACAAAAACCTGGCCGTCAAGCTTGTGCAGCGCCTGGCTGAAAGCCACGAACGCCAGATTCACCGCGTTCAGCATCAGCTCGATGGACATGAAAATGGTGATGATGTTGCGCTTGAAAATAAACGCCAGTACGCCCAGCCCGAACAGAATGGCGCTCAGCACCAGGTAATAGTTGGTCGGCACCATCAGGCTTTCTCCCGCTGCGCCAGCACAATGGCTCCCAGCACTGCCACCAGAATCAAAAACGACGTCAGTTCGAACGGATACACAAAGTCTCTGAAAATCATCGTGGATAAATCGCGCGTGGAAGCCATGTTTCCCGGTTGCGCAACCGCTTGCACGCTATCGGTGGAGCGCGCGATCGTCGCGGCGATGAATCCGGTCAGCGCGAAGGCCAGCAGCATTCCCGGAAAGCCCGCAAATTTCGAAATGCTGGTGTGTTCTTCCACGCCGGCGTTCAGCAGCATGATCACGAAGACAAACAACACCATGATCGCGCCACTGTAAACGATAATCTGCACCGCGGCGACAAATTCCGCGCCCATCAGCAGGTACAAGCCCGCGAGCGAAACCATCACCACGATGAGCGAAAGCGCGCTGTGAATGGGATGCTTCTGAAAAATCAGGCTCAACGCGCCGCCCACCGCCAGCGCCGCCAGCACAAAAAAAACCACCAATTGCGGCGTCATCGAATCCCACCCCAGCGCAAAATCGCGAAGCTGGTGAAGACTACGTTGGCGATGGAGACGGGCAGCAGCATTTTCCAGCCGAACGCCATAAGCTGGTCATAGCGCAATCGCGGCAGCGTCCCGCGCATCCACACATACACAAACAGGAACACAAAAATTTTCGACAGCAGCCAGAACGGCGCCTGGATGAAACCGTTCAGCGCCGGGAAGGCGATCAACGCGATGGCGATCACGCACATCACCGCGCCCACGCCCGGCAAAATAAGTTTTCCTAAAATTGTTTCGTAGCGAATGCCGTCCCAGATTACCCAGGCGCCGAACGGCAGCAGGATGAGAGAAGGCAAATAGTAGGTCCACGTCCACGCGGGAGGGAAGGGCGACAGCCAGCCGCCAAAAAATAAAATCGCGCACAAGCTCGACACGGTGATCATGCTGGTGTATTCCGCGATGAAGAACATCGCGAATTTGAAGCTCGCATACTCGGTGTGGAAGCCCGCGACCAGTTCGGACTCCGCTTCCGGTAAATCGAAGGGTACGCGATTG
>JBBRPU010000480.1:0-2579 GCA_038227545.1 Candidatus Acidiferrales bacterium | reverse complement strand
TTTTCCTTGCGCCACTTCGTCGAGCCGCAAGCGCATTTGGTGCCGGCGGGCAACAATTCTTCCGCGGTGTGCTGAAACCAGGCGTCGGCGCCTTCTTTTTTGAACCACTCGACCACGTTACGCAAAGCTTTGAAGTCCTCAAGGCGCGTGCCGCAGGCGTCGCAATAAAAAACGATGATGGGCACGCCCCAGAAACGCTGGCGCGAGACGCACCAGTCCGGGCGCTTTTCAACCATTTCGTAAATGCGCTCTTCGCCCCAAGCGGGAATCCATTTCACGTGCTGCACTTCATCGAGCGCGGACTGGCGCAACGATTTCGCGGCGCCTTGGGCCACGGCGTCCATTTTGATGAACCATTGCTCGGTGGCGCGAAATATCACCGGGTTGTGACAGCGCCAGCAGTGGGGATAGGTGTGCTTGTATTCATGATGACCAAGCAGCGCGCCGCGATCAGCGAGTAACTTCACGATGATGGGATTGGCGGCAAAAACGGTTTTGCCTTTGTATTCGGGCAAGCCTTCCAGATAGACGCCGCGGTCGTCGAGCGGAGCATAAGTTTCGAGGCCGTATTTCTGGCCGGAGTAAAAGTCGTCGGCTCCGTGGCCGGGAGCGGTGTGCACGATGCCGCTGCCCTGATCGAGGGTGACGTAATCGGCGAGAATGCCGGGAACTTGCAGCGGCAAAAAGGGATGCTGAAATTTGCGGCCTTCGAATTCACGGCCTTTGAAAGTTTCGCGAACACGCGCTTCCTTGATGTCGCATTCGGATTGGAGGGCGGCGATGCGGTCAGCGGCGAGGAGCAGCGCGCCCTTCTCGGTGTCCACTACGGCGTATTCGTAGTCGGGATGAAACGCCAGGGCGCGGTTGTGGGGCAGCGTCCAGGGAGTAGTGGTCCAGATTACAGCGCTTACTTCCTTGCCGGGATTTTTGTCGTCGGCGATGGCGAATTTCACCCACACGGACTGGCTGGTGTGATCTTCATATTCGACTTCGGCTTCGGCGAGCGCGGTCATGTCGTGCAGACACCAGTAGACCGGCTTGCGGCCGCGATAGACGAGACCCTTTTCCATGAAATCGAGGAACGCGCCAGCGATAGTGGCCTCGTAACCGAAATTCATGGTCAGGTACGGTTCGCTCCAGCGGCCGAATACGCCGAGGCGCTTAAAATCTTTTTTGTGCTGCTCGACATAGCGCGTGGCGAACTGGCGGCAGAGCTTGCGGAAATCCGCCGCAGAGACGGCGCCTTTGCCGCCGAGTTCTTTTTCGACCTGGGTTTCGATGGGAAGACCGTGGCAATCCCATCCGGGCACGTACGGCGCGTAGTGACCAGACATGCTTTCGGACTTCACGATCATGTCTTTCAGGATTTTATTGAGGCCAGTGCCGAGGTGAATGGTTCCCGTGGGATAAGGCGGGCCATCGTGGAGCACGAAGAGCGGTTTGCCTTTGCGGGTCTCGAGGATTTTTTCGTAGAGATGGCCCTCTTCCCAGGCCGCGAGTTGTTTGGGCTCATTCAGCGGCAGGCTGGCTTTCATGGGGAAATCGGTTTTCGGGAGGTTGAGAGTTTTCTTTAGTTCAAGTGGTTCGGCCATGAGCTGAGAAGTGGAAAATCCCCTTTTTTATGTTGCGCGTTGCGATTCAGAGGGAAGAAAATTGCGACGTTCCCTATTTTTCGCGCGCTAAACCTTTTTCGCCGCAGGAGTATCGCGAACTAGTACTCGACGTCGGTTTAAGTCGGGAAACATCCGGCAAGCGGCTGAAAGTCGTATGTTACAATGAATTAGCGGCCTGTGTCAGCCGCGCGGCTGGCGCAACCTTTGGGGGCTGCGACGAATCATATCCGGCTAGGCACGCTTAATTGGTATCAGCTGCGTCTAAATCGAGGGAAGACGGTACCAGGTAAATCATGAGTTTTCTGCCGACGGAACCCCCGCCCAACAATCCGAATGAAGTGGCCGCCTTGACTGCGGCCATGAGTGCCGCTCCGGCGCCTCGGTTTGGAACTCCCACGCGATACGTTTCAGAAGGATTCTGGTCCAACTTCAAACAATTTTTCATGGAACGGCCGGTGAAGATCCGCGGCGGTGCGCATTCTCCATTGATGCCGGAAAGTTATGGAGATGGATTCAGGGAAAACCTGAAGATGGTTTTGAACTCCGGACCGACGCCGAAGGGCGGCAACAGCCGACTGGAAGTGGCATGGGGCGCGGGTTTTGGCGGATTCGGCGACCGCATCAAGGAATTGTTTTTTCCGGTGAAGCAAGCTCCGGTGCAGTGGACCAGCAAGCCTGTGAAGGTGAAGGAAATCTGGTCGAAGGACGAGAACTTCGGCTGGACACAGATTATTTCTATCGGATTGCACGCGGTAATTATCGCGCTGCTGGTGGTGCCGCTGTTCACGCATTTATTGCCGCCCTCGACCGAAGCGAAAAATAAAGTGGATATGACGCCGCTGGATATTTCGCCGTACATTTCAAAATTGCCGGCGGGCACGAAGAAAGCCGGCGGTGGCGGTGGCGGCGGTGATCGCTCGATTACGCCGCCAACCAAGGGCCGGGCCCCGAAGTTTGCGTACACGC
>JBBRPU010000479.1:0-2584 GCA_038227545.1 Candidatus Acidiferrales bacterium | reverse complement strand
GGCAGGTCCGCATCCGGCACCGCTACCATTCCATCCGTAGGACAATAAATCACCGGAATCGGCGTGCCCCAATATCTCTGCCGCGAAACTCCCCAATCTTTCAGTCGGAAAATCGTTTCTCGTTTTCCAAATCCCTTTGCTTCCGCATCCGCGGACATCAGATCCTTCGCTTCTTCCGTCGCAAGTCCACTGTACGGCCCCGAATTCGCGCTCGTCCCGTATTCCGTAAACACTTCCGCCGGCGCAGCCACCTGCTGCACCGCGCCTTCCAACGGCTGCACCACCACCGGGATCGGCAACTTATATTTGGTCGCGAACTCGAAATCGCGTTCGTCGTGCGCCGGAACGGCCATAATCGCTCCAGTTCCGTACTCCATCAGCACGAAGTTCCCCACCCACACCGGAATCTTTGCGCCATTGAAAGGATTCACCGCAAATCGTCCGGTGAAGAATCCCACCTTCTCAGCGGTCTCTAAATCTTCAGCCTTCACGGAACTCTGCCGCATCTCTTTTAGCTTCGGCCCCGCCGCAGCTTCCTCACTCGATCCCGCGAGCAGCTTCGTCACCAGCGGATGCCCCGGTGCCAGGATCAACGCACTTGCGCCATAAATCGTGTCAATGCGCGTGGTAAAAACTTCAATCGTCTCGCCTGCACTCCCAAACTCTGCCAAAGCAAACTTCACCTTCGCGCCGGTAGATTTTCCAATCCAGTTCCGCTGCATGGTGATGACCCGTTCCGGCCATCCACCTTCCAGTAATTTCAAATCATCCAGCAACTGATCCGCGTACGCCGTCGTCTTAAGAAACCATTGCTCAATTTCGCGCGTCTCCACCAGCGTATCTTCGTGCCGCCAGCAATATCCGTTCACCACCTGCTCGTTCGCCAACACCGTCCCGCACTTGGGACACCAGTTCACCCGGCTCTTTTTCTTGTAGGCCAGCCCGCGCTCCAGCATCCGCAGAAAAAACCACTGGTTCCACCGGTAATATTCCGGCTCGCACGTGGAAATTTCCCGCCGCCAGTCAAAGCTGAAACCAAAGCGCCGCAGCACGCGCTGAAACTCCGCAATATTGTTGTTGGTCCAGATTCTAGGGTGGGTATTGTTCTTTATTGCGGCGTTTTCAGCAGGTAGGCCGAAGGCATCCCAGCCCATCGGGTGCAGCACATTGACTCCGCGCATGCGCTTCACGCGCGCCACCACATCTCCAATCGTGTAGTTGCGCATGTGTCCCATGTGCATCGTACCCGACGGATACGGCAGCATTTCCAATACGTAATACTTGGGCTTCGAAGGGTCTGCCTCCGTCTCGAATACCCGCGCATCTTCCCAACGTTTTTGCCATTTTGCTTCGATCGCTTGTGGGTTGTATTCCGCCACTCTTGGCTATCCCCTTGGTACTATCGCCGCCGACGCTTCGCCACGCCTGCTTTCGTCGCCGCTTTCTTTTTCCCGCCGCTTTTCCCTGAAGTCTTTCTCGCCGCATTTTTCTTCGCGCCGGTATTCTTAGCTAATCCCTTAGCCGCCGTTTTCGCTGCCGTTATGGACACGACCTTCGTGCCATTCGATCCGGAAGAAAAACCTGTCATCCCGACCGGAACGGGCCGACGCTGTTTCTTTTCTGCTTCGCTCCTGCGAAGCAGTGGGCTCGTGGAGCGGAGGGACCTCTCTTCGATTGATCCGCCACCTGCGGCACTATTCCTCGCCACCGCCGCAGCATTCCTCTTCTCCACCGCCCGCTGCGCATCCATCTTCTTCTTCAGCGAAGCTGTCAGCATCGAAAAACCCTTCTCCGCCGCGGGAGCGCTGTCCTTCAATCCCGCCAAATCCCACAGCGCCGCCACATTCTTCCGGTCGTCGCCCGGATCATCAATCGGCGTCTCCAGAATGAACGCGCGCCCCGCCAATCCCTCTGGCGCGGCCGCACTCAATCGCGGATGCGTCAAAATCCGTCGAAACGCCTCTGCCCCAATTTTGCCGTGACCGATATGCTCGTGCCGGTCCACTCGCCCGCCCAGCGGAATTTTGGAATCATTGATATGCATGACCGGCACGCGGTCCAGCCCGATGGTCTTATCAATCTGCCCGATCGTCGCCGCCAATCCCTCTTCGCTCCGAATGTCATATCCCGAAGCAAATAGATGCGCCGTGTCCAGGCACACATCCACAGGAAATCCGGCAAGCCCCGCCAGAATCTCCGCCATTTCTTCCAGCCGCGAACTCAAACACGTACCCATCCCCGCGGTGTTTTCCAGCAATATCCGCATCCCACCCAGCGAAGCCCGTTTCGACGCTTGCTTCACGGACTCGATCACGGTCGAAACCGCCTGCGCGCACGTCGCTTCCCCGCGCGTCCCCGGATGCACCACCAGAAAATCTGCTCCCAGCGCCATGCCGCGCACAATCTCGTCGTGAAACCCCTGAATGGAACGCACCCGCATCATTGGCTGCGGCGACGCTAAATTAATCAGGTAATTTGCATGAACAACCAGGGGCCCGAGCCCGGACTGCGCCCGCAGCGCCCGAAATTCCTGCGCATCCACCTCGGGAATTCGCGCTGACCCGCCCTGCCACTGCCGCGGATT
>JBBRPU010000478.1:0-2587 GCA_038227545.1 Candidatus Acidiferrales bacterium | reverse complement strand
GTAGCTTTTGCTCAACCCCCGCACCGTAAGAAGTGCTGAAATAACGCCTCCGTGTACCCGCTACTTCACCCCAACTTCGTTCCCTACCAGAATGCATCTTGCCCGCTGCCCGTCGCCGGCGTCGCGCAGCTCCGGCACCGCGCGCCGGCATTCCGGCAATCGCACTGGGCAGCGCGGCTCAAAAGAACATCCCGGCGGCAACTCCGTGAGTTGCGGCACCGTTCCAGGAATCGGAGACAGTCTCCCGCGCTCCAGCGTCGGCGACGCCGCTATAAGCCCCTGTGTATAAGGATGCCGCGGCGCCTGCAGCACATCCTTCACGCGGCCTTCTTCCACAATTCGACCCGCATACATCACCGCAATGCGATCGGCCACTCGCGCAACCACACCCAAGTCGTGCGTAATAAACAGCAACCCCAGACCCAGCCCCCGCCGCAGCTCGTCCAGTAACTCAAGGATTTGTTTTTGTACCGTGACGTCCAGCGCGGTAGTGGGCTCGTCCGCAATCAACAATCGCGCCTTCGTGTTTGAAACATCAGCCGCGCGATGCTCCGAATCCGCAATCCCGCTATCCGGGTCACTAACACCGGCCGCAATCGCCATGGCCACCATCACCCGCTGCCTTAAGCCGCCAGACAATTGATGAGGGAACTGTGCGCTCCGCACGTCCGGCTCCGGCACCGCCGCCAGCCTCAATGCCTCAAGAACGCACCTCTGCAACTTTGCGCCCGCCATCTTGGGAAAGTGCGCCGCAATCGCCTCCCCGACTTGATCACCAACCCGCATCACCGGGTTCAGCGAGGTCATGGGCTCCTGAAATATCATGGCCACGTCCAGCCCGCGCAGCCGCCGCCAACGCGTTTCATCCAATCCCGCCAGATTCCGCGAATCTTTATCACCGGTCACGAGCGTGGCGTCACCGCTCACTTTCGCGCCAGCCGGTAATAACCCCATCAGCGCAAGCGCCAGCATGGTCTTCCCACTGCCCGATTCTCCAACCAGCCCCAGCGACTCGCCCGCGCCGATCCGCAAAGAAACCTCGTTCACCGGGCACACCCATCCACGAGCCGTCGGCAAATCCACAGTCAATCCGCGTGTGCTCAGCAGCTCTTTCATGGAACACTCATGGCGCAATGATAGACAGCATTTTCAGATCCCGAAACTTCAAAGCGCGGCGCAATTTCCAAACAGTGGCCCAAAATAAAAGATTCATCGTCGCTGCGAGACAGGAATCACAAACTTCAGCGCCGTGTGGGTAGTCGAAAATCCGACGACCTTTACATCCTTTAATCCTTCCGCGCGCCCAGCGGCCAAAACATCGCCTTCCGTAATCGAGCGCAAACTCTTTGGATAAACCACCCACACCGCCGCCGCTCCGCGCATGCTCTTGGCGATTTTTGAAAGCTCCTTCAACTCCGCCTTGGTCGCCACCTTCCAAAAAATCCATTCAGTGTCTGTATTCAAAACGCCCGTGCTCACTATCTTGGTGCGCCCCGCTAACTCCTCACGAAATTCTGCCTCCCAGAATCCCAGCATCACTACTCGTGCGCCAGACTTGACACCCAGCTTCTCCACGCGCGTCTTGGGATGCAGGATTTTGTCTCGCCATTTCTCCGCAGTTCCAGCCCCCAGCTCAAATATCGCCACGCCCGCCAGCGTTCGCAATTCCAGCTCACCATTCGTTACTTTGGCGGATTGAATCGTCGAAAACGGTATCTTCAACCGGAAATCGCCACGAAAAATAATCTCGTTCGTCTCCAGCAGCGCTTTGCCTTCCGACTTTTCCTTGTCGAATCGCACGCGGCACTTCAGTTCATTCCCCATCGCCTCCCCCAAGCGGGCCAATTTGCCGAAACACTGCTCCGGTGCCCCGTTATTCCGAGTCCGCCAAAATAGTAAACTACCTGATCCCATGTCCACCTCCACCGTCAACCGCGTTGATTGGAAGCTGATCTGGGCGCAGCGAGGCTTCCGCTATTTCTTCACCGCCATGTTTGTCTCTCTCTTCGGCGGTGGCATGAATTTCGTCGGCGTCAGCTGGTACATCATGGCCGCCACGCACTCCACGGTAAAAGTAAGCCTGCAGGTCATCGTCGTCACCCTCCCGGGACTTTTCATTCCCTTCATCGGCGGGGTGCTGATTGACCGCTTCGACCGCCGCTATCTGGGAGTGGCTCTCGATCTCGCGCGCGGCTTCACCGTTTTGGCCACCGCCTACATCGCCTGGCACGGCCATCTGCAACTCTGGCATCTCTACGCCATGACGCTGATCAGCGGCCTGGCCCACGCCATGTATTGGGCCACCGTCAACGCCCTCGTCCAGGAAGTTATCCCGCCAAGCCAATTCACCGGGGCCAACGCCGCCGTGCTCATCGGCGTGCAGAGCGGCATGCTCATCGCCGGAGCTTTTGTCGGCTTCATCTACAACACCGCCGGTATCGCCGGCATCCTCGCCATAGACGGCGCCACCTACTTTGCTTCCGCATTTTGCCTCTACAAAGTTCGCCGCGGCTACGTTTCTCCCCGCCAGCTTCAGAAGTACCGCGAATATTCCGAGGCCACCGAAGCCACCGCCGAAGCCCTATCC
>JBBRPU010000477.1:0-2604 GCA_038227545.1 Candidatus Acidiferrales bacterium | reverse complement strand
GAAATTTCTTCGCGCCGGAAAGCCACCGAGTCGCCGTTCACATTTTCAAAAATATCACCTGTCACCGTGCCGCCCACCAGCGACTTGCCACGCACAAATTTTTGAGCGTCGCCCCACTCGGAGACCACCATCTTTTCGATCTGCGCTTCGCTCATGGCCTTCACAGTTTGCGCAAACGATTTCGCCTGCGTCTCATGCGCCAGATAGCCATCCAGCGCCAGCCGCCAGTACGCATGCTTAAACGATTTTGAAATGTCTTTCACGGAATATTCCGGACCCATTCCGCGAAACATGTCTTCCTTGTCCGCATCCGGAAAGTAATAAATTTTCTTCGGCTGCCACGGCCGCAAATTGTCCAGCAGCGATTCCAGCCGCTTCGTCGGCCCGGCCAATTGCTCGGGAAACGCCACCGGGTCGCCACTCAGATCAAACGCTTCCGTCGCCAGCACCCCAGCCGCCTGGTGATCGCCGTGATCCTCGCCCACAAAAGGTCCCGGCAAAAATGTCAGCACCACTTCAGGACGCGTCAACCGCATCAGCAACACCAGCTGCTGCAGCGCCTGGCCATGATTCCAGTTCGCAAGCGACTGCAAAACATTCTGCGAAGCGGTGTCTTTGCCATCCAGAAACCACACGTTGGTGATGCCCAGCATGGCCACCGCGCGGCGCGCCTCAATTTCGCGAATCGCCGCCAGCGCCCCCGCCTGCTCGCCGCCCACTTCGTTGGCCCCGCTTCCTCCGCGCGTGCCGAAAACCACCGCCACACGCTTGCCTTCATCAATCGCGCGCGCCACATAAGCCGTCGCCGCTCCCTCGTCATCCGGATGCGCCACCACCAGCAAAATATCCGCCTTGTAGCGCTCGTCCGCTTGCCGCAACGGAACCGCCGAGCTGGTATGAGCCGCCGCGACGTCCTGCGCAGCGATACCGGGAGCCCAGATTGCGAGCACGAGAAAAACTCCAACAAAATCTGCCAGGCTGGTCCTAGAAATCATTCAGTTTCCTTAAGCAGAAATTCAAAACACCCGTAACAATACACTGGCACGACCCAAGGTGCAGACCTACAGCCAATTTAGATTGGGCGCACCACAAAGAACCGCGAAGCTGTCGCGAAGCCCCTTGGCTTACGAAGTTGGGTGCCCCACTCTCGATTTGTAGGCTGGTGATTTTAACGTGGGAACATCAAGATCAATTGACCGCAGTTAGAAGTTTGCTTTCCAAGCTCCAACCTCGAACTTCAAAGCTCCATCTTCCAAACTACGCCTTAGCTTCAGCCGCCGCAGCAACTTTCGCGCCGCTCGCGGGAGCTTCTTCACGCGGCGCACGCTTGATACGCGCCGCTTTGCCCTTCAGTTCTCGCAGATAATAAAGACGCGCGCGCCGCACTTTACCGCGCCCCACCACGTCGATGGAGCTGATCGTCGGCGAATGCAGCGGAAAAATGCGCTCGATGCCTACGCCAAAGCTGACGCGCCGCACCGTAAACGTCGCGCTCGAAGCGCGGCCCTTCTTCGAAATCACCACGCCCTCAAACGCTTGCAGGCGCTCTTTTTCCTTCTCGCCTTCGCCTTCCTTCAGGCGCACGTTCACCCGCACGCTGTCGCCAGGACGAAACTCCGGCAAATCTTTGCGCAGCTGCGCTTCATGCAATTTTCGTATTATCGGATTCATAGTCGTATTCCCTGCAGACCCGCTCAGGCGGGGCCAGCACACCAAGGCCAATCCATAATTATAGCCATCCCACACCATTCCCGCCACCCATTTCGCTGATTCCTCAGAAGTCACGGTCGGTGAAGTGTCCCCTCTAGGTCGGGACGGCTTCGTTGTGTTTTTTCCAGCGCAGCCTCGCGACGCCAGGCGGCCACCTCGGCATGGTTCCCGCCGATCAATACATCCGGCACTTTCCAGCCGCGATATTCTGCCGGGCGCGTGTAATGCGGGAAATCCAGCAACATTTGTGGCTCTGCGGGCGTGGATCGCGAGGCCGCTGACCAATTGGCCTCAGCTACGGACTTGCTGAAGGATTCATTCTGCGAAGACGCCTCATTACCCAGCGACCCCGGCAACAACCGTGTCACCGCATCCACGATCAACATGGCCGGCAACTCACCTCCGCTCAACACAAAATCTCCGATCGAAATTTCATCTGTGGCCAGATGCTCGGCCACGCGCTCATCCACACCTTCATACCGTCCGCAGATCAAAATGAGCCGCGAAAGCCCGGCAAAGCGCCGCGCAGTAGCCTGATCGAAGCGCTTCCCGGAGGCCGACAGCAGCACAATCGCGGTGCCGGCAGGAAGGTCCCGTTTGGCGCTCGCGTCACCCACCGGCGCGCTTAACAAATGCTCCACCGCTTCAAACAACGGCTCCGGCTTCAGCACCATGCCTTCACCGCCGCCAAATGGCCGGTCATCCACAGTGCGATGCCGGTCCTTGGTAAAAACGCGCAGATCCTGTACGTGCACGTCCACGATGCCGGTTTCGCGCGCGCGCCGCAAAATCCCAAAATCCAGCGGCCCGGTGAAAAATTCCGGAAAAATTGTAATTAGATCAAATCGCATGGCTATTGGCGCGCTCATTCCTCATTCAATTCGCGCAAACCCT
>JBBRPU010000476.1:0-2612 GCA_038227545.1 Candidatus Acidiferrales bacterium | reverse complement strand
GGCTGCGACGTGGCGATGGAGAACCGATTCAACGGGAATGTTCGCAACGAACTGGCCGCCAAGGGTCACAAGATTGATTTGCGTGGGCCGTTTTCGAGCTTCATGGGGGGCGGCCAGGCGGTGCTGCGGGACTTCTCCACGGGAGTGAATTACGGCGCGTCGGACCCCCGCAAAGACGGGCAGGCGGCGGCGGAATTGGCCCCCAATTGATGACATTTCGGCGCAGGCAGTACTGCCACGACGAAAGGTTTAGTACCGCAAAATTTTGCGCAATCAGAATCGCTTCGAGGACACGATTGTCCTTATTAGGCGACGGTCCAGATTCGGGGGTTTGGCTAAGTGGTGTGCTATGAGCAGGCTGAGGTGACTAGCCGGTGGCGCGCAGCTTGCAAGACTGTCCATGACTGCGAAGGGCTTCCCGCACTGAGCGGTCTGGCAGGAGAAACGATGCGCGTCATCCACAATAGAGTTGGTCTTCTCACCACGGCGCTTTTCGCGCTTAGTATTTTCGCGGCTACGACTCCGGCCCAGTCCGTGGATGTTTCCGGGCGGTACGCATGCTCGGCGGCGAAATTGGCCGGCAAAGTCATTAAGTGCACCGCCGCGCCACTGACATTGAAACATGATGGGCGCTTCGAGCTGCGCGGCTGGGAAGGGACGTATCTGGTCACCGGCGATTGGGTGGAAATGTCTGACGCCATGATTAAGGCGCGCGCCAGGATCGAGCCCGGCCACAAAATTGTTTTGCGTTATTACGGCAAGCACGGCCTGGTGGAAATGACCTTTGAGCGCCGCGTCGCGGAATTGGGCAAGACGTACCTGTCCTGATCGTTGCCTGGTTCGCCCGTCTATCTATCGAGTCAGGCTCAGTTTTTCGAAGGCGATATTCAGCAGCGGATATTCCCGCCAATCCTTGTAGTCGAAGTGCCACCACTCCGTTTCGAACACGGTAAAACCCTGGGCCTCCATGGCCTGCCGCAGCAGGTCGCGGCTCCAGCGCTGCAGGGAAGTGCCTCCGGGATAATTGGGGAAGGAACGCGGCGACATTTCGTCGTACGTGCCGGGCATTTCTACCGGCTTGCCGGTCTGCAGATCGTAGAGAGTGAGGTCCACGGCGCAGCCGCGATTGTGGCGCGAACCCTGCGAGGGGTCGGCCACGAAGATTTTTCCTTCCGTCGGCGTGGCCTCCCAGAAAATTTTGGTGACGTACCACGGGCGGTAGCCATCGTGGACCAGCAGACCGTAGCCGTAATTTTTCAAATCGCGCGCAGCGCGAATCATGGCTTCGGCGGCGGGGCGTTGTAGAAATGCGCGCGGCTGGGAGTACACCGGAGTGCCCAGGAAATTGTTAGAAGTGGCGTAGCGAATATCCAGATGGATGGTGGGATCGAGGGTGGTTAGTTCGACCAGGTCAGGTTTGCGAAAAGCGTGAGCTTCTTTAGGCGGAGAATCCAGCAGGGCCTCTTTGCGCAGCTCTTCCAGCGGCCGCACTGGCGTTACGTGGAAGCTCTTGTTTATGTCGGCGTCATACACCCGGCGTTGCAGATGGGCTTGGCCAAAAACTATTTCGTGAACGCCTTGGCCGTCGTCGCGGCGCACAAATTGCACGGGAATCTGCACCTGGCTGCCGTTCAGTTCGCCGGTAACCGAGAAATGGTCATCGGAATCTTTCAGGATGGGCACGACTGGATTGACGCCGTCTTTCAGTTCGAGACGGCCATCGTTTTCGAGAACTTCCACAACCTGCTTTCCTTCGCCGGCGTAGCTCCCCAGAAGCGGCGTCAGATCGGCAGGAGCGCCAGCAGGTTTGGCGGGCACTGCCAGTGAGGCTGTTTGAGCGAGGAGTGTGGCGGGGCACGCCGCCATCGCAAGAAGCAGGAACAGCTTTGGGGAACGAGAGGTATGTACGAGTCGGCGCATGTTCACATGCGGCTGAGGACTTTTTGGGCCAATGCCTTTTCAATGTCGCGCATCTCGGCGAAAGTGTCTTGAGGGTTTTTACGCCCGCTGGCGAGATTCCTGGTCAGCAGTTCCGCGGGCAACATGATGCGGAATCCGTCGTCGCCGTTCCTTACGGTGAGCATGCCGTTTTGGAAGTACGCCTCGTCGCCTACGCCTACAATCGTCTGCAGTTCAGTTCCTGGCGCCATGGTCATTAATTTGCCGCCAGCCCTGGTGGCGGTCATCAGGATTTTCCCGTCTCCCCACTCAAAGTCCAGAATGGCTCCCGCGCCGGTGCCATCCGCCGCAGCAAAATTGCAGGCGTGCTCCTCGCGATGCGATTCGGTGATGGCCACGCCGGTGGCTTCGGCCATTTCCGCAGGAGTCAGGAAAGAACACGGGTCACGATGGGATGCTTCGCTCGCTCGGCGGGAACGGCCGTGCCCGTCGGAGGGGAGCTCCACACCGTAATCTTTTGCCGCTCTTTCAACTCGGTGCTTCGTCCAGTACGCGGCATAAACGAGAGCCGCGCCCATGGCGCCAAAAATAACCACCACGGTCAACAGCACGATGAGCAAAGTGTTACTGGATTTTTTAGGAGCGACTGTGGACCCCGTGGCTGCATAGGCTGCCGGCGCCGCAGCCTGGGCTGCTGCAGGTGGAGGTACGGC
>JBBRPU010000475.1:0-2626 GCA_038227545.1 Candidatus Acidiferrales bacterium | reverse complement strand
GGGAAGTCGCTCCACGAACACGTAAGCCGATTTCCACCTTCGTGATGTCCGGAAAATGGGGACAGAAAGCTCCGTTCATTCCGTAATCGTAGTAAATTGATCGCCCCCGATGAATAGCACACTCGAATTCTTGGTCCGCCATGGTTACGTGGTCTTGCTTGGCTGGGTATTCGTCGAACAAATCGGCCTTCCGATTCCTTCCATTCCCCTGCTCCTGGCCGCCGGCGCACTAGCGGGCATGGGCCGCATGAGCCTTGTTCTCGCGCTCCTCGCCACCATGTTCGCCGCCGTGTGCGCGGATTCGCTCTGGTATCTCTTGGGCAGGCTCAAAGGCATAAAAATCCTGCAACTGCTGTGCAAGATTTCTCTGGAGCCCGACTCTTGCGTGCGGCGCACCGAAGGGCTCTTTTCCACGCAGGGCGCTCGGTCGCTTATCTTCGCCAAATTTCTGCCCGGGCTCGGGACCGTCGCCCCCCCGCTCGCCGGCGTCTTTCACATGAGCACCCGCCGTTTTCTCATGTTCGATTCCCTGGGCACACTCTTGTGGGCCGGTTCATTCCTCGGCGCGGGATATATTTTTAGCGGCCAGATCGAACGCATCGCCGAGCGCGTGGAGTCGCTCGGTGGGCGTCTCGGCGTTATTATAATCGCCGGGTTCGCCGCCTACATTGCCTACAAATTTATCGGCCGCCAAAGATTTTTGCGGCAACTCCGCATCTCGCGCATCACCGTGGACGAGCTCAAGGGAAAAATTGACGGCGGCGAGCAGATCGTCATCGTGGATTTGCGCCACTCCATGGATTTCGAGGCTGACCCGCAGACCATCCCCGGCGCGTTTCGCATGGACGCCGCCGAGCTACAGGAAAAAAATGACCGCCTGCCGCGCGATCGTGACGTGATCCTCTACTGCACTTGACCAAACGAAGCCACCAGCGCCCGTGTGGCGCTGCTCTTACGCAAGCAAGGAATTAAACGCATCCGGCCACTGCAGGGTGGACTGGAGGCCTGGCGCGATGCGGGATATCCGCTGGAAGGCACCATACCAGTCGTCAAGTTGATCCCTATCGAACCAGCGCTGAAATAAATTCAGGCGCGCCTGCTACAGGCGCGGCAGCACGATACCGGCCTGCGACTGGTACTTCCCTTTTTTATCCTTGTAGCTGATCTCGCACGGTTCGTCCGACTCAAAGAAAATCACCTGGCACAAACCTTCGTTGGCATAAATTTTTGCCGGCAACGGCGTGGTGTTGCTGATCTCCAGCGTAACGAAGCCTTCCCACTCCGGCTCAAACGGCGTCACATTGACAATGATTCCGCAGCGCGCGTACGTGGATTTCCCCAGGCAAATGGTTAGCACATTACGCGGAATGCGGAAATATTCGATGGAGCGCGCCAGCGCGAAAGAATTCGGCGGAATCAAACACACGTCGCCTTTGTAGTCCACCAGCGATCGCGCATCGAAATGCTTGGGATCCACGATCGTGGAGTTTACGTTCGTGAAAATACGAAATTCATCGGCCACCCGTATGTCATATCCATAGGACGACACGCCATAGCTGATTACTCCTTCACGAACCTGGCGATCGGTGAAGGGCTCGATCATTTTGTGCTCCAGCGACATGCGCCGGATCCAGCTATCTGGCTTAACGGACATCCACTCCTCCTGGAAAAAAGTGAAGATTAAAAATCCTGCGTAGCGGCGCGCAAACAAAATCGCCGCACGATCCAAAAAATTCACGCCGCCGCAAACGAACAGCAGTGTAGTGTAGGCCATCGCGCCTTGACAACCCAAGGCGCACGCTCTAGCATCTGCCATCGCACGCGGGAGGCTCGTTTGATCAAGCTGGACATCGTAAATGCGGTGGTCGTAAAAACAAATATCAGCCGCACCAAGGCCGAGCAGGCCGTCGAAACGGTATTCGAATCATTGAAAACCGCGCTAGGGAAGGGCCAGCGTATTGAGCTTCGGCGCTTCGGGGTCTTCAGCGTGAAGCCGCGAAAAACCGGCATCGGGCGCAATCCCCGCACCGGTGAAGAAGTCAGCATCCCTCCAGGAAAAGCCGTGAGATTCAAACCCGGCAAAGAGCTGCAGGGGTTGGAAGGCACCAAGCCCGCCGGGTAAACAAGTTCCGCCACAAACCCCACTGTGAATTTTCGTTTTTAGTCATGTGCTCGCCGCAGCGAGTGGCAGAGCCGTCGCATCTGTGCTGTACTGGTGTTTACTTCCAAGGCTTGCCCATTCGTGGCCACTCGAATCCAAGAAAGTACCGCGCCACCCTTTCGTCCTTCCTTCGATTGGCGAAGCATTCCCGCGTTGCGTTCGTATTACACCGGCGCACGGCTGCGGCCTTCTCGCAAAAGCCTGGCGCTCGCCGGAGTTTTGTTCGTCGTAACCCTCTGCAGCTGCCTGGTGGCGGGAACGCAATTTGCCGTCGCCTTCGCGCACAACGAATCCGTTTCCGTGGATGAATTCGTCCACTCGTTCAAGCTGCTGTACCAGCATCCCGCCGCATTGCTGAACGGTTTACCCTTCGCAATTACATTGATGGGCATCTTGCTCGCGCATGAGCTCGGCCACTACTTCGCGTGCCGCCACCACTACATTCGCACCAGTTATCCCTTTTTC
>JBBRPU010000474.1:0-2633 GCA_038227545.1 Candidatus Acidiferrales bacterium | reverse complement strand
CTTCTGTTTCACGGCAAATCCCCCTTTCTTCAGGTCTAGATTTTGCCGGAAACTAACCTTCCAAGTGGCTCAAAAATGCCGGGGCCGCGCACCGGGGACATGTGACTGGCGCTGACACCCCGGCTACGAAGTCAAAAATTAAATGAGGGCACTCCATGGCCGATACGACTGCTGGAATTTTGATTGACACGCTGATCGAATGGGGTGTTAAGGACATCTTTGGCCTCCCGGGCGATGGCATAAACGGAATCATGGAAGCGCTGCGCACCCGACAAGACAAGGTGCGCTTCATTCACGTACGTCATGAAGAGTCGGCGGCGTTCATGGCATGTGCTTATGCGAAATATACAGGCAAGCTGGGCGTTTGTCTCGCCACATCCGGCCCGGGCGGAATACACCTGCTTAATGGATTGTATGATGCCAAGCTGGACGGGCAGCCCGTTCTCGCCATTACCGGCCATGCCTTTCATGATCTCATCAACACCCACACGCAGCAGGACGTGGATCTCGACCGCCTTTTTGAAAATGTCACCGTTTACAACGCGCGCGTAATGGGGGCGGCGCACGTGCGCAACGTCACTGATCTCGCTTGCCGCACGGCGTTGAACTACCGTGGGGTTGCGCACCTCAACATTCCGACGGATATTCAAGACCAAAAATCCGACGAACGTTCCAAACGAAATATCAAAAATCACACTTCGGAAGTGCCCGCAACAAGCGGCCGACTACCCCTCCCACACGATTTGGAACGTGCCGCGGAAATTCTGAATGACGGAAAGCGCATCGCAATTCTCGCTGGGCAAGGCGCGCTTCACGCGACCGACGAGCTAATCGCCGTCGCGGGGCGACTCTCCGCTCCGATTGTGAAAGCGCTACTTGGTAAAGCTGCGGTGCCCGACGATTGCCCCTACACTACTGGCGGCATCGGCCTGCTCGGCACCAAAGCTTCTCAGGAAGCGCTGGAAGAATGCGACACGCTGTTGCTCGCGGGAACATCGTTTCCTTACATAGAATATTACCCGAAGCCGGGAGAAGCTCGAGCTATTCAGATCGACATAGATGCGGCTCGCATCGGTCTGCGGTATCCCGTCGAACTAGGAATTGTCGCCGATTGCCGCACTACATTGGCGGCGCTCCTGCCCAAGCTTAAGCGCAATACGCACGAGAGTTTCCTGAAGGACGCGCAGAAAAAAGCGAAAGAATGGCGAGAGCTCATGGAAGATCGCGGTACCCGGCCTGATAAGCCCATGAAACCGCAAGTCGTGGCGTGGGAGCTGGGCAAGCGCCTTTCCAACGACGCAATCGTGTCCTGCGATTCCGGAACCATCGCCACATGGTTCGCCAGGCAAATCCCGGTGAAGAAGGGCCAGATGCACTCCCTTTCAGGAAACCTGGCGACGATGGCGAACGGATTGCCGTACACCATTGCCGCACAAATCGCTTTTCCTGACCGGCAATGCGTCGGATTCGTGGGCGATGGTGGATTTACGATGCTCATGGGTGAGTTCGCGACGGCCGTTCAGCACAAATTGCCGGTGAAAATTGTTGTGATCAAAAACAATTCGCTTGGACAAATCAAGTGGGAGCAATTGGTGTTTCTCGGTAATCCGGAATACGCCTGCGATCTTAGCCCCATCGATTTTGCGGGTTTTGCACGAGCATGCGGTGGAACAGGATTCACAATTGAAGATCCAGCGGAGTGCGGCGCCATACTTGACCAAGCGTTGCGCACCGAAGGGCCCGTTCTCATCGAGGCTCTCGTGGATCCGAACGAACCGCCGATGCCGCCTAAGGCGACCCTCGAGCAAGGCATGAAGCTGGCTGAAGCGCTTCTCAAAGGTACGCCGAACCGCAAGAAGATCGCGTTGACGATCGCCTCGGACACGGTGCGGGAACTTGTCTGAAGTCGCCCAGGAAACTGCGGTTCGTGCCGTCGTTTCGGTAGATTCTCTGCAGGTTCGGGCCTTTACGATTCCAACCGACGCGCCGGAATCGGACGGCACCCTCGAATGGTCGAGCACAACGATTGTCATTGTGGAAGTTTGCGGAGGCGGAGCCACATTATGGTCGGGGCTGTCTGCCCGAGTCCGACTCAGAATGCCGAAAAAAGCAGAACTAGGGTGACAAGTGATTTCACAACCAGTCCTCAGTTAAAGGGTGGGTAACTCCTCTGTAATATGCCCACTAGTGAATAATATTCAAACCCGCCAAGAAATACAATCGCGCGAACAGAATAAAGGTGTACCTTGACATCAACCGGCCTTCTCATGGAAGGATTCAGGCGGTTTGCTGGTTAGCTGTTCGCGATAATTTCCGAGTAGCCGACGATACGCTCGGAATGTGCCGGGTGCGAACGGTGTTTCAACGTGTAGTGCGTTATAGGACCGAGAGGGGCGGCCCAGCGACAAACCCATAGTGGTAGACTGATTTTCTCTATCAGGCTAGGGACCGGACCGTGCCAAGGATTACTGTATGCCTAAAACTCGCAAGAAAAAAAACGCCTTTAATCATCATCAATTACACAAATGCCCCACCGGCATCAAAGGCTTTGATGAAGTTACAAAAGGCGGGCTTCCGGAAAATAGAACCACTTTATTTAGCGGAGGTACCGGCACTGGGAAAACCCTTTTGGG
>JBBRPU010000473.1:0-2639 GCA_038227545.1 Candidatus Acidiferrales bacterium | reverse complement strand
GCAGGTGTGGGAAGCGCGCGCCAACGATGCTGACAGTTTCCTTTTGATTGTAGCTGCGCTGGAAGATGCGCTTTTTCGCGAATTACTGGCGCTGGGTCGTGAAATCGGCATGGAGGCGGTAGTGGAGGTTCACACCAGCGCGGAGCTGGATCGCGCCCTGGCTGCTGCCGCGCGCATCATCGGTGTGAATAATCGCGATCTAAAAACCATGACCGTGAATGTAGGCACTTCGCTCGAGTTGATTGAGCACATTCCCGACGAATGCCTGGCCGTCAGCGAATCCGGTATTCGCTCGCACCAGGATTTGCTGAAGCTTCGCAGTGCCGGCTTCGACGCGTTTCTCGTTGGCGAACATTTGATGTCGGCGGCTGATCCGGCTGTGGCGCTTGGCGAGCTGCTCGGCGGGTCCGCCGCAGCGCCACGCGCGCACGACGGGAATTCCTCTGCGCTGGGAAATTCGGGCGCATGACGCGCGTCAAAATTTGCGGCATAACCAACGTTGCGGATGCGCTGGCGGCCTGCGAGGCGGGCGCGGACATGTTGGGTCTGAATTTTTATCCGCAGAGTCCACGGGCTGTTTCGATAGGGAAAGCGGCGGATATTCGCGCCCAGCTACCCGCTCACGTGCAGGTTGTGGGAGTTTTTGTTAACGCCACCGCGACCGAAGTTATGCAAGCAATTGAGGCCGTGCGACTCGATGCTGTGCAGCTTCACGGTGACGAGGACCGCGCCGTGGTTTCTCGACTGGCCGCTGTCGCGCCAGTATTCAAGGCTTTGCGCGTCGGCGCCGATTTCTCCGCGGCAACCTTGGAAAATTATCCTGAGGTTTCGGGTTTCCTGTTTGACGCCGCCGATATTCGGCCGGGCCAGTATGGCGGCACCGGCCGTCTGTCAGATTGGGGCGTCGCGCAACAAGCCGCTCGCAGCTACAAAATTATTCTAGCCGGCGGGCTGAACGCCGGAAATGTTGCCGCCGCGATTCTGCAGGTACGGCCCTACGCTGTAGACGTGGCCAGCGGCGTGGAGTCGGCGCCCGGTGCCAAAGATTTCGAACAGGTGCGCGAATTTATCCGCGAAGCGCGCCGCGCCGATCAGGAATTGGGCGCGCCGGTCGCGGAAGCGGAAAGGTTGCGCGTGCTATGAGCTCCATTCTCAAATCGCTGTCGCTCGCGCCGGGGCGGTTCGGTCCCTACGGCGGGCGTTACGTTCCCGAAACTTTGATGGTTCCGCTGTTCGAACTGGAACGCGCTTACGAACTGGCGAAGTCCGATGCTGTTTTTCAAGCGCGCCTCGCGGACCTGCTCAAACATTTTGCAGGTCGCCCGACACCGCTGCAATTTGCCGAGCGGCTTACCGCAAAATTTGGCGGCCCGCGCATTTATCTGAAGCGCGAAGATTTGCTGCACACCGGCGCGCACAAAATTAACAATGCGATTGGCCAGGGTTTGCTGGCGGTGAAAATGGGCAAGCCGCGCATCGTCGCGGAAACTGGCGCGGGGCAACACGGCGTGGCCTCTGCGACCATAGCCGCGCACCTCGGCCTGGAATGCGTCGTGTACATGGGCACCGACGACATGGCGCGGCAGGCGCCCAACGTCGCGCGCATGCGTATCCTCGGAGCACAAGTGGTGGGCGTTGACTCCGGCAGCCGCACGCTGAAGGACGCCATCAACGAAGCGATGCGCGATTGGGTTACCAATGTGCGCAGCACGCACTATCTGCTCGGCTCGGTCCTCGGCGCTCATCCGTATCCGACGATGGTGCGCGATTTTCAATCCGTCATCGGACGCGAAGCGCGCGAACAAATTCTCGCGGCGGAGAGGCGCCTGCCCACGCATCTCTTCGCGTGCGTCGGCGGCGGCTCGAACGCCATCGGGCTTTTTTATAATTTCCTGCGCGATAAGGGAGTGAAGATGATCGGCATCGAAGCCGGCGGCCGCGGGACCGGCACCGGTGAACACGCCGCACGGCTCGGCGCGGAGCAGGGCTATACCGGCGCACGTCCAGGCGTTCTACACGGAACGTACACGTACGTTTTGCAGAACGATGACGGGCAGATCTCCGCCACGCACTCGATTTCCGCCGGACTGGATTATCCCGCCATCGGACCGGAGCACGCCTGGCTTGCCGATGAAGGCCGCGCCGAATATTTTGCTGTGCAAGATTCGGCAGCGCTCGAGGCCGCGCGTTTGTTGTGCCGCAGTGAGGGAATTATTCCCGCGCTCGAATCTGCGCATGCTCTTGCGGGGCTGATCGAGCGCCTGCCAACTTTAAACAAAGACGATGTGGTGATCCTCAATCTTTCCGGGCGCGGTGACAAGGACATGGACACTTACACGCGCCTGCTCTAAGCTTTCCCGATAATAATGAGCATCACGAACGCGCAACCTACCCGGATTCAGAGGCGTTTTGCCGCGCTGCGCGAAAGCGGAGAGCTAGGCATCGTCGCGTATGTAACTGCCGGAGATCCTTCTCTGGATGCCTCGCTGGAATTTGTTCTGGCCCTCGAAAAAGGCGGAGCAGATGTGATCGAACTGGGGATTCCGTTCAGTGATCCGCTTGCCGACGGGCCGACCATTCAGCGGGCCTCTGAACGCGCTCTGAAAAACGGCGCGACGTTGCCGGGGATTCTCGATCTG
>JBBRPU010000472.1:0-2648 GCA_038227545.1 Candidatus Acidiferrales bacterium | reverse complement strand
TCGGAATTTGTGCTGTTGAACGGTCGTCCAAGCCACTATCAAAAGTTAAGACCCACCCTATAAACCGAGGGTGGGGCACCCGCTGCCTGAATCGTTACTTCTTCTTTGATTTTGGCGCGGCGCTACTCTGGTGTTTCCTTTTTGCCAGGGCTTTGGGGATTTTTTTGGTGGTTTTGTAGCCGGCGCGTTCGAAGGCGCGCCACAAGTACCAGCTGGCGAGGGTGCGATAAGGGCGCCAGCGTTCGCCGAACGCCAGTAACTCCTTTGGCTTGGGCATGCGGTTTTTTCCGTAGGTCACGGACCAACCTTTTTTTACCGCCAGGTCGTGGATGGGCAGGACGTCGGGTCGGCCCAGGCGGAAGATCAAGAACATTTCGACCGTCCAGGCGCCGATGCCGCGGACGGAGACGAGGCGTTCGACGAGTTTTTCGTCGGACATTTTCTGAGCGGCTTCCATGGTGGGGACGACGCCGTCTATGGTTTTTTGCGCGAGATCTTTCATGGCCAGAACTTTTGCGCCGGACAGTCCCGCTTTGCGTAGAGTTTGGCGGCGAAGCTTCAGCATTTGTTGCGGAGTGGGGGCGCGGCCGTTCGTGCCGAGCGCTTTGATGCGCGCGAAAATTGTAGCGGCGGCTTTTCCGGAGATGGACTGGTAGGTGATGGACTCCATCAACGCTTCGTAGGGGCTGTCGGTGGATTCCATTTCGATTTGAAATTCGACGGTTTCTTCGATGAGGCGTGCCAGGCGTTCGTCTTTGGAAGCGAGTGCGGCTTTGGCGATTTTCAGGTCGAAGGGGAGGGCGGGGGTGGTTGTCATTATTTTTTTGAGTGCCAGCTGATTATCGCGCTGATTTGTTAGCACAGAAAGCCGGAGGCGTCTATCTGCCTTCGTTGCGGTAGTTGCGAAAACCGTCGAGGATATGGCGGAAGAGAGGTTCCTCGACTGCGCAGGCCGACAACTTCGCAGGAGCGAAGTTGAAAGGCAAAGGCGTCGCCCTGCTCCGCTCGGAATGACAATTTTTTGCATGGGGCAAAAGAAACCACGTGGCGAACTTTTTTAGCTGTGGCCGTGAGAATCAGCTGAACATACAGTGGCGGCAGAGAGGCAGCACTGAGCGCCTCTATCCAAGTTGCGAACAGACCGTTGCGGGCGCTGTGCTAACATACCGCGTTTATGCAAACAGGAATTATTGGATTGCCGCAGGTTGGAAAGACCACGCTTTTTCGCATTCTTACCAAGGCCAGTCTAGAGGGCAAGGCGGGGGCGCAGGGCACGCATGTGGGCGTGGCTAAAGTGCCGGAGCCGCGGCTGCTGGAACTGGCGAAGCTGTATAACCCCAAGAAAATTACGTACGCCACCGTCCAGTACGTGGATGTGGGCGGGATGCAGAAGGATCGTAACCGCGATGCGCTGGCACCTTTGCGCGAAGTGGACACCATTGCCCATGTGATCCGCGTGTTTGACGATCCGTCGGTGCCGCACGCCGCGGGGAGCATTGATCCGTTGCGGGATGCGACGAACCTGGAGCTGGAGTTGATACTCGCGGATCACGATCAGGTCTCGCGGCGCCTGGAACGCGTGGAAAAAGATTTGAAGAAGAAGAGAGATCCGCTGCTGGAGGCGGAAAAGGCGGTTCTGGAAAAGTGCAAGGCGCATCTGGAGTCGGAAAAGCCTCTGCGCGAGCTGGAGCTAACGGCGGAAGAACGCAAGCCGATCGGCGGATTTTTATTTCTGTCGCAACGGCCGATGTTGTATGTGCTGAATCTTGGGGATGAGGAAGCCGCGGAGCTGGCTACTGCGGTGGAGCGTCACAAATTGGGCGCGTTGCAGGGGCGGCCAAACACGGCGGTAGTGGCGATTTGCGGACGGCTGGAAGCGGAGCTGGCGCAGATGGACGACAAAGAAGCTGCGGAACTGCTGGAATCTTATGGGCTGAAAGAACCGGGGTTGAACCGGTTGATTCATGCGACGTATGCACTGATGGGGTTGATTCCTTATTTCACGGCCGGGGAACCGGAGGTGCGGGCGTGGACGATTCGCAAGGGGGCTTCGGCCGTGAAGGCGGCTGGAGAAATTCATAGCGACATTGAGAAGGGATTTATTCGCGCGGAAGTCGTGCGCTGGGATGACTTGCTGGCGGCGGGGAGTTTGGCAGCGGCGCGTGAAAAGGCACAGGTGCGGCTCGAGGGTCGCGAGTACATCGTGCAGGAAGGCGATGTGATCTTGTTCCGGCACAGCGGGTAGGGGTTTTGATTTGCGAGCGGGATATTGGCGTGAAATTTTTCAGGCTGCCGCGATGAATCGAAAAGAGGTTCCTCCGCTGCGCGAGCCGGCAACTTCGCGGAGCGAAGTTGAAGAAACGGCGTCGGCTCGCTCCGGTCGGAATGACAGGTTTTTTTTGGCTGTTGCGATGAACCGAGAGAGATTGCGCTGCGCGGATTACATTGTGATGTTCCCACGTTACGAACCCCACCCTGCAAAAACCTTAGGGTGGGGCACCCGCCGCGTGACTGGGTTTCGTGGAGGCGTTGAAATTTTGCCGCCAGAGTGATCACTGGAGACCAGATGTGCTCTCCGAGTTGTGATGCTAAGGGAAGGCCATTCACATTCTGAATCTGGAAACATCGCGGGTGGGACTTGCGGCGGT
>JBBRPU010000471.1:0-2652 GCA_038227545.1 Candidatus Acidiferrales bacterium | reverse complement strand
CATGCAGTCGCCGTAACTGTAGAAACGATACCCGGCTGCGACGGCGTGCGCGTATGCCGCCAGGACGCGCTCGCGTTCCGCGAAGGCGCAAACAAGCGCCAGCAGCGTGGAACGAGGCAGATGGAAATTCGTGAGCAGCGCGTCCACGATGCGAAACGAAAAACCCGGCGTGATGAACAGTCGCGCTTCTCCAGGGCCGCTGGCAAGCAGTTGGTGGACGCCGGAGGTAGCGCGCTGGGCGGCATCTTCCAGTGCGCGAACCGCAGTGGTGCCGACAGCGAGGATAGTGCGGCCTTCTTTCTTTGCGCTCGTGATGCGCTCGGCGGTCGCGGGCGGAATCTCGTAAGACTCCGCGTGCATGGCGTGGCCTTCGAGCGTGTCGGAGCGAATGGGCTGAAATGTTCCCAGGCCGACATGCAGAGTGAGCTCGCAAATCTCCACTCCGCGGGCGCGGATTTTTTCGATGATTTCCGGAGTGAAGTGTAGACCGGCGGTGGGCGCAGCGATGGCTCCGGGGCGGCTGGCGAAAATCGTCTGATAGCGCTCGCGGTCCGACGGTTCGTCAGCGCGGTCAATATAAGGGGGTAGCGGAATGTGGCCAACGGCGTGGAGTTGGGCGCTGAGGTCGCCCGGCGCGCGAGAGGAAAAGTTTAGCGTTCGTTGACCGTGGTCGCCATGAGCGATGACTTCCGCCTGCAAGTCGCCGTTGCCGAATTGCACGCGTTGCCCGACATGCATCTTGCGGCCGGGGCGAACCAGCGCTTCCCAGGTGCTGGAGTCGAGTTGACGAGCAAGTAGAATTTCGATTTCCGCTTCGGCTGCTGGTGAATCCGCTCCTGGGCTAGGAGGAGCCGAGTTGATACGGCGACCCAGCAGCCGTGCGTGAATGACGCGCGAGTTGTTTACGACGAGTAGCTCGTCTCCGCGTAGCAAAGCCGGCAATTCGGCGAATACGTGATCTGCATGCTGCCCTGATTCGCGTTCCAGCACCAGCATTCGAGAAGCATCTCGATTGTCCAAGGGGCGCTGGGCAATCTGCTCAGGAGGCAGAAGAAAGTCGAATTCAGACACAAGCATGGGAAGCAGTTTAGCAGGTTTGTGACAGGTAGAATTTCGAGGCACGCGGTCAAGACTACATCCTATCCCCGGGCAATGAACCCTATATCATATTCATGCTATTGCCGTTAAGCGACAGCCTCTACACAGTTTCATACTTGACATTAACTAAGGCAGATTATATTATTCACTTGTAGTCACATCAATAATGCTGTAAATTTGGAAGCCATCAAAGCGGATTACCAGAACGGCGTCTTGACGCTGAACATTCCGAAACGTGAAGAGGCCAAGCCTAAGCAGATCAAGGTCAATGTAGGGACGCCGACGGCGGCGGTGGCGGCAGGAGCCCGATAAAGAGATAGACCAGCCCACAAGGCGGTGTACAGAGGGCTGGCACACTTGCCAGCCCTTTTTCTTTTCGCGGGTTTCACTGGAGTGTGACGAAAGACATCAGCCAGCGCATACTTTTGGAATCAAACGCACCGAAGGTGAAGTTTACAAACACAGTGAGGAAGAAATGTTGCGATTTGAAAAATTGACCGTCAAGGCTCAGGAAGCGGTGCAGAGCGCACAGGAAATCGCCGCGACACACGAAAACCAGCAGATTGAGCCCATCCATTTGCTGGCCGCGCTGGTGGCACAAGATGGCGGAGTGGTGCCGCCGCTGGTGACCAGGCTGGGAGTGCGTCCCGAAACACTTTCGCAGGAGATCGCGCGCGTAATCGCGCGGCTGCCGAAAGTGCAGGGCTTTGGCCAGCAGCACATGGGCAACGCGGTGAACCAGATTCTGGAACGCTCGTTTAAGGAAGCAGAAAAATTCAAGGATGAGTACGTCTCCACCGAGCATTTGTTTCTGGCTATTGCCAATGCGGATCGCGACCCTGCGGGAGAATTACTGAAAAAGCTGGGGGCCTCGCACGAAGCGATTCTGCAGGCCTTGACCAGCGTGCGTGGCTCGCAACGGGTAACCACGCAAAATCCGGAGGCGACCTATGAGTCGCTGGAAAAGTATGCGCGCGACCTTACGGAACTGGCGCGACGTTCGAAACTTGATCCGGTTATCGGGCGCGACGAAGAAATTCGCCGCGTGATGCAAATACTGGCGCGACGCACCAAGAACAACCCGGTGCTGATTGGCGAGCCGGGCGTGGGCAAAACCGCGATTGTCGAAGGACTCGCGCAACGCATCGTTTCCGGCGACGTACCGGACGTGCTGAAAACGAAGCGCCTGGTGGCGCTGGATCTGGCGGCGCTGGTGGCCGGCGCAAAATATCGCGGCGAATTCGAAGACCGCTTGAAATCGGTGCTCAAGGAAATCACCCAGGCGGAAGGGCAAATCATTCTGTTCATTGATGAGCTGCACACGTTGGTGGGAGCGGGCGCCGCGGAAGGCGCCATGGACGCTTCCAACATGCTGAAGCCCGCGCTGGCACGCGGAGAACTGCGCGCCATTGGCGCGACCACTCTAAATGAATACAAGAAATATATCGAGAAGGATCCGGCGCTGGAACGGCGCTTCCAACCGGTGCTGGTGAGCGAGCCGACGGTGGAAGATACCATTTCCATTCTGCGCGGATTAAAAGATCGCTACGAAGT
>JBBRPU010000470.1:0-2663 GCA_038227545.1 Candidatus Acidiferrales bacterium | reverse complement strand
TCCTGCAGCCGCGGCAGCAGCCCCACAAAATAATTAGGCCGGTCGGCAACCGGAACGCCCAGCAGGTTCACGCTGATCGAAGAGCCGCCGGTTTTAAGCACCTCCAAAATCTCCGACACGCCCGGTATGCGGTCCGAGCCTCCCAAAGTAACGATTTGCCCGAAGTCGTCGTAATCGCCTTCCGGATCGATCACGCACACCTGGTATTGCTTTTGAATCAGTAGCTCCACAATCGCGGTAACCACGGTGGATTTTCCGCCACCCGACGGACCAGCAACCGCCACTCGCGTCCCATATGGCCCCAGGCAAAATTCTTCGCCGTTTTCCACGCGGCCCAGCAGAATGTCGTGCCTCCTCAAGCGCGGTTGCAGGCTGCGCAGATCGTCGGCCAGTAATTGCTCGATGATTTCTTCCACTCCTTCGCCGCGAGCTTTTGCCGTGACTACATCGGCGCGCTCTTTCAATACCGGCAGCGCGTTCGCTACCGCAACGCTGCACTCGCAGATTCCCAGGAATGCGTGATCGTTCTCCGCGTCACCTACGCCCAGAGCGTTGTGCGTCGAAAGTCCTAGCTCCTCTAAAGCCACGCGCACGCCAGTGCCTTTGTTGACGCCGGAAGGCAGAATCATCACCGCTTCCTTATTAAAGATCACCTGCATCTCCAGCCCCAGCGTACGAATCACTTCCAGCACGGTCGTTTCATGCGGATGCCACGTCGCCACGATGGACTCGCCCACCGACAGCGGCAGCACTCCGCGGCGTCGCAATTCCTCCACGAAAGCAGCGGGAGGCGGTTCGGCCAGCAAACGTTTCTCACCGGTCACGGGGTTGTAAAGCAACGCGCCATTTTCCACCACCGCCAGATCGAAGAGCGATGTCTCCGGAAAAACGCGCAACAGTTCCGGCAATTCGCGCCCGGTGGCCAGCACCAGTTTGCGACCGGAAGCCTTGACGCGTTTCAGCGCCTCCAGTGTGCTGGGCAATACCTGGCCGTCGTGAGCCAGCGTGCCGTCATAATCCGAAATCAGGCAAAAATACCGCAAGTATTGGGATTCCTTTTTCTCCAGCCCACACCATGACGAAGGTGTTTCTCGTCACTGCCAGGAATACGCCGGATATGTTATTTTGCGCTAGAATCGCCGTACCTGTTCGCGGGATTTTGCTGTATTTCCCCGAGGATTAAACTAAATTAACACCCTAGTTAACGAAACTGTTCATTTTTGAACAGATGCGAAGCTATACCGCCAGAGAAAATGGTATGGTGTATAAGTCTGACGACCGACTTTACACCTCAACAATTTCGCTTGGATTTACCAAGCTCATCCGGAGAGTACATGAGTCAAGTTGCAACTGCACAAGCCCGGCCATGGGACCGCCCATTCTGGAAACCGGTGCGCCGCAAAGAAGGCGTCTTCGCTTTTCTGGTTTTGATTCATACCCTGGCTATTATCGGTTTGATTTTATTTCCGCTGCCCAGCCTGAAAGTTTTCGGACTCGCGGCGCTCTTTGTCGCTTTCGGCGGTTTAGGCACCACCGTCTGCTATCACCGCATGCTCGCGCATAAAACTCTCAAGACCAATCGCTTCATCGAGCAGATTCTCATTTTCTGGGCGGTCTTCAACGCTTCCGGCCACCCCGCCAGCTGGGTCGCCTATCATCGCCAGCACCACTCCACCACCGACACCCCCAACGATATTTCCAGTCCGCAGCAGGGCGGATTCTGGTGGGCCCATCTTCGCTGGCTGTATCAAACGCCGCCCGCCGACCGCAATCGCTGGGCTCCCGAAGTGAATCGCGGCGTCTACAAAGTCTGGGGCTACCTTGAAACGCCGGTCATTATTCTGTCCATCTTCATCGGCCCGATTCTCGGCCTCGGATGGATGGGCTTTTTCTGGCTCGGCGCGATTCGCCTGGTCTACACCCTGCACATGCAGTGCTTCGTGAACAGCCTTACGCATCTCGATCACGTGACCGATGGTGACGCCAGCAAAAATGTCTGGTGGCTCGGCCCCTTTCAGCTCACCGCCTGGGGCGAAAACTGGCACAAGAATCACCACACTCACGCCGGTTCGGCGCGCCTAGGGCTGCGTTGGTGGCAACCCGACATCGGCTGGTATTTCATCTGGACACTCGAAGCCATGGGCTTGGCCCACTCGGTCAAACGCCCGCGCGCATCGTAACGTTTTCGTAGCCTGTGAATTGGCCGTCGGCTTCGTTTTCTACAGGAACGAGCGAAGCGAGCTGTTACCGATGTTTCGAACTTCAACTTCGCGCTTCTAATTCCATGTACGCTCAAAAATTCAACGTGAATGTCGTGATTCGCGGCCAGGAAAAACCGTGTCCGCTCGAGTGGCTCGATCAATTCTGCATGCGCAATTTCACCAACGCAGCCGAATTTGACGACACCCTGCCCATCGCCGACGGCCGCGTCGAAACCAGCTTCCGCCTCACCCCAGAAAAATTTGCCGAAGGCCTCGCCGCCTGGCTCACCCAACGCGGCAAAGGTGAAGGCCAACCGGTAGTAGTTGAAGTAACCGCGGATTCAACCGCAGGAAAGAAAACCTAATCGCGTCCAGAATTTTGACGTTTAATCTTGGCAACCAACCCAGCAATGAAAAGCCCCGTTGTCATCCCGAACCCGCGCCTTTCGGGGGTCAGGGACC
>JBBRPU010000469.1:0-2666 GCA_038227545.1 Candidatus Acidiferrales bacterium | reverse complement strand
TAAAATCTGCCCGCTCCGTAAAATGAATCGATCAACTTATTCTCGCCTCAAAACGCCTCTCCACAATTATCAGTTGAACTGCCGCCGAGGTCCGCGCGAAGTAGGCGCATCCCGCGGCTCCTGCGGCTTTTGCTTCTCGGCGTAGTATCCGCGCTCCTCGCTGCGCCCGATACGCCGGTGCGCCCACAAGCCTTCCAGAATCATTTCACCCGCGGCCGCCACCGCTCCGTGATTTTTTGCGTCGCTTGCACCGATTCGACCGGTGTGCTCCAGCAGCCCCTGAATGTTGGATAGCTGGCGATAGCGTTCATCCGTGGCCGCGAGTTCCGGAAGCTTCAGCTCGCCACCCAGCTCAAACCACTGAATCACCGGCTGAAAATTTACCTCGCCAAAATATTTGGTGAACACTCGCCCAATCGCTGTGCGAATCAATTCACGCGCAATGGTGTCCGCGCCTTTCAGCTCGCCCTCGTATTCCAGTTCCATTTTGCCGGTAATGGCCGGGAGCGCCGAGTACACATCCGCAACGCTGGCGAAGGAGCTGTTCTCACCGGTGCGCGCCGCGCGCTGTTCCGCGCTGCTGACCACGCTTTCCAGCGTGGTAATCGGCAGCCGCTGGCTCACTCCAGAGCGCCGGTCCACGCGCTTATCTTCTCGCGCCTGGAAAGCAATTTCCTCCACCGTCTCTCGCAGATAGGAAGGCACCTCAATCGCGCGTCCCGCAGTGCGCTTCACCCACGCTTCCTGCGCGGTAATCACCATGCCTTCGCTGACGCTGGCCGGATAATGCGTGCGGATTTCCGCGCCAATGCGATCCTTCAGCGGAGTAATGATTTTGCCGCGCGCAGTGTAGTCCTCCGGATTCGCGGTAAACACCAGCAAAACATCCAGCGGCAGCCGCAGCGGGTAACCCTTAATCTGAATATCGCCTTCCTGCATGATGTTGAACAATCCGACCTGGATTTTTCCCGCCAGGTCTGGGAGTTCATTAATCCCGAAAATCCCGCGATTCGCTCGCGGCAGCAAACCGTAGTGAATGGTCAATTCGTCGGAAAGGTCGCGCCCACCTCGCGCCGCACGAATCGGATCCACGTCGCCGATGATGTCCGCCATAGTCACATCCGGCGTAGCCAATTTTTCTACGTAGCGGCTGTCCCGCGGCATCCAGGCAATCGGCGTGTTGTCGCCTTCCGCGGCAATTTTCTCGCGGCACGCGCGGCAAATCGGTTTGAGCGGGTCGTCATTGATTTCGCAACCCACCACCACGGGAATTTCCGCGTCCAGCAAATTGATGAGCCCGCGCAGAATGCGGCTCTTGGCCTGCCCGCGCAATCCCAGCAAAATAAAATTGTGGCGAGAGAGCAGCGCGTTCACGATTTGCGGCACCACGGTGTCTTCGTAGCCGTGAATCCCCGGAAACAGCGGCTCGCCACGTTCGATCAGCCGCAAAAGATTGCCGCGAATTTCATCTTTCACCGATCGCGAAACACTCCCAGCATCGAAATCGGGTATGCGCTTCAGCTCGCCCAAGGTGCGCGGTTTCGAGTGTTGCGAATGAGACTTCTGCGGAGTTGTAGCGGTCATATGGCCCCAGTTTTAAAATAACGTCTAATCTCGCTCCAAATCAGCTAACAGCCGTGCCCAAAATCACGCAAAGCAAAATCAGTTTAGCCCATGCCCATTTCCAGCGGATTTAGCGCGCACGGCGTCCACCTTCTGTAGATGCGGCGCCCACTCGCGAAGGTAGCCTATCAATCGCTCCTGGCGCTCGCGTTCGCTGCGCAGCTCCAGAACTTGCTGCTTCCACAGCAAATCCATGGGCAATGTAGCCGCCACCAGAAACGAAAATGCCCGCGCAGCATCCCCACTGGCGTTTTTTGGATAGTCGCCAAAAATTAACGTGTGACACGTTTCGTAAAGCTCCATCAGTTCCGGTTTCGCAGTCTCGGCCCAGGCCTCCTTGTCCTCCAGATAATCCACTTGCCCCTCCAGCAGCGGATTTTCCGTGAATAATTCCACCGCGCGAAAAGGCATGCGCCCAACGGTGACAATGTTCATCCGGCCATCGGGATAACGCGTAAGAATTTCCATGACCTCCGCCGTGCATCCCACGCGCGTCACGCCATTCGGCATGGACAGCAGCATCCCAAACTCCGAATGTTCGCGCATGCAGCGATTTACCATCTCGCGGTAGCGTGGCTCAAAAATGTGCAATGGCAGTTCAGCGCCGGGGAGGAGTACGACATTCAAGGGGAAAAGCGGAATGCGATCTGGCCGCATAAGTCCCATACGTGATGATAGCAGACAGGTGAAAACCATGCAGATGCAACGCTGTTTCCGCGCGTTATCCCAGCTCGCTCAGCAGCGCTTCCATCTCTGACACCGCGTGCTGATCGCCCTTTTGCCTCGCCGCCGCGATACCGGTAGAGAGAACTTTCTTGGCATCCACCGCCCGAGCTTCGCGGACTAGCAGTTGCCCGTACATTAAATAAGCGGGAATGTAATCCGCATGCTTCTCCAGCAAAACGCCAAAATTCAACACCGCCGCCGCGGGATCTCCGCTGCTTATGCATTCCATCGCCAGCCCATAACGGGAAAACGCGTCCCCCGGCGCTTTCGCCACGAATTCTTCCAGCACCTGCCTGCGGGTTTTCTTTTGGTCTGTC
>JBBRPU010000468.1:0-2681 GCA_038227545.1 Candidatus Acidiferrales bacterium | reverse complement strand
GTTCCCAGGTGCCCGATCTGGCGAAAGCCCACCAGGTGGCGCACGGCATCCACAACATCGTGCGATGTTTTTCCCTGCGGCTTGTCAATGACGATGGCGCCGTCAAACGGCGCGGGTGGCGGTTGTTGACGCAAGATTTATTCCTGATGAAGCGAGCGGACTGCGCTTTCCATTTCCAAAATCCCCACACGCAAGAACGGCGTGTGGGGCACCCAAAGGACTGGAGCCGAAGCGTTGAGACTCGATTTTAGCTTTGCGGAGATGGATTCGGTTTTTTTACTTCTTTCAACAATTGCTCGATGCGCTGCACTTTTTCCTGCGAAAGATCCAGCGTGAAATGGAGCTCCGGAACGCGCCGCAACTGCAACCGCTCAATCAATTCGCGCCGGATATAGCCCGCGGCATGTTCCAGCGCTTTGACAGCGGCAACCTGCTCCTGATCCGTGCCCTGCACACTCACAAAAACGCGCGCGTGCTTCATATCCTGCTGCACGCGGACTTCGTTGGCCACCACCATGCCCTCGAGGCGCGGATCTTTCAGCTCCCCGACGAGCATGGCGTTGATTTCGTGCGCGATTTCTTCACCCACACGCAAGTGGCGATGATTCGCTGGACTCATGAGCGATTCCTGTTAGACCCGCAAACGTTGACGCACTTTAAACGGATGCGCGCGCGTAAGCAAACTTTGCTTTTGCGAAATATCGCGCGCCTAAATTATTTCCACTGCGTGGTTGGCGAGCAGCGGCCCAAGAATGACATCCGCCTCGGCCAACACCTGCTGCAGCGATTCCTCGACATGATGCTCTTCGCCGGAAATGGTCACGATACCGACGACCGAGCGTTGCCACTTGTCGTGATGGTCCAGCTCCGCAACCGCCACGTTGAACTTGGCGCGCAAGCGATCTTTTAAGCTGCGCAACACCTGGCGCTTGTCCTTCAACGATTGCGCGTGCTGGATGTGCAGATCGAGGGTGAGCAGGCCGACGGGCATCAGCGGCTCCGGGAAAACGACGTCACGCGCACACTACCTGCTGCGCGTTGTCGCGGCAGTGTTGCTGTTGCGCTCGGCAGCGGCTTCCGCTGCGGATACCTTGGTGACCTGGAAGCATTCGAGAATGTCGCCGACTTTTACGTCGTTGAAGTTGGCAATGCCCGCGCCGCACTCAAATCCGGTGCGAACTTCGCTGGCGTCATCCTTGAAGCGTTTCAGGGAGCTGAGTTTGGAGGTGTAAATCACCGCGCCGTCACGCAGCACGCGAATCTGTCCGTCGCGCTTGAGCACGCCGTCCACCACGTAGCAGCCGGCCACGGTGCCAGTACCTTTCACACGGAAGGTGTTGCGCACTTCCGCGCGGCCCATGTAGGTTTCGGTGACCACCGGCTCCAGCAGGCCTTCCATGGCCTTCTTGAGCTCGTCGGACACTTCGTAAATGATGGTGTGCGTCCGAATATCAACATGTTCCTGTTGCGCCAGGTCCGCGGCTTTGCGATCGGGACGAATCCCGAAAGCGATCACGATGGCGCCGGATGCGGATGCCAGCAGCACATCGTTTTCGGTGACTGCGCCAACGCCCGAGCCGATAATCTTCAGTTTCACCTGATCGGTGGAAAGTTTCGGCAGCATTTCGCTGAGCACTTCCACGGAGCCTTGCACGTCGGCCTTGATGACGATGCCCAGTTCCTTGACGTCGCCGGCTTTCAATTGCTCGTGCAATTGGTCGAGCGTGATGCGCGCGCCGCTGCTGCGCGCCATCTGCGCGTCGCGCTGCTTGCCCTGGCGATATTCCACGATGTGGCGGGCCTTGGCTTCATCAGTGACCTGGAAGTGGTCGCCGGCATCCGGAATGCCCTGCAGGCCGAGAACTTCGACAGGGGTCGAAGGCGGCGCGTCAATTACCGGACGTCCGCGATCATCAAACATGGCGCGAACTTTTCCAAAAACCGCGCCGCAGATGAAGAAGTCGCCGGGCTTCAGCGTGCCGTTCTGTACGAGAACGGTGGCGACCGGACCGCGGCCCTTGTCCACGCGCGATTCGAGTACCGTTCCGGTGGCGGGAGCGTCGGGATTGGCTTTGAGCTCGCGCAAATCCGCAACCAGGAGAATTGTTTCCAGCAGCTTGTCCAGACCAATTTTCTGTTTCGCGGAAACTTCCACGAATTCGGTGTCGCCGCCCCACTCCGCGGGCATCAAACCGACTTCCGAAAGCTGGCGCTTCACGCGATCGAGTTGAGCGTCGGGCTTATCAATTTTATTGATGGCCACGATGATGGGCACTTTCGCGGCTCTGGCGTGGTCAATGGCTTCCTTGGTCTGCGGCATGACGCCGTCGTCGGCAGCCACCACCAGCACCACGATGTCGGTAACTTTCGCGCCACGTGAACGCATGCGCGTGAAGGCTTCGTGACCCGGGGTGTCCACAAAAACCACGGCGCGATCGTTGACCACAATCTTGTAGGCGCCGATGTGCTGGGTGATTCCACCAGCTTCGCCGGCTGCCACTTCCGCCTGGCGAATGGCATCAAGCAAACTGGTTTTGCCGTGGTCCACGTGGCCCATGACGGTGACCACCGGAGGACGCGGCTTGAGACTTTCTTTGGTTTCTTCTTTGGCGACTTCCAGCACCATTTCTTCTTCGAGGGAAACCACGCTGACCACGCCGCTGAAGGACTCGGCCAAAGTG
>JBBRPU010000467.1:0-2681 GCA_038227545.1 Candidatus Acidiferrales bacterium | reverse complement strand
TTTATCCACTTTGCATTTTGACCAGGCTTCGCGCTCGGCTTCGGTGATTAATTCTTCCGGAGCGCAGAGCTTGATGCCTTGTTGGTGAGCGAAACGTTCGGCGCCCTCCGCGACGAGCATCATATGAGGACAATTTTCGAGAACTTTGCGCGCGAGGCGCACGGGATTGCGCACGTGCTGCAAAGTCGCGACCGCGCCGGCGCGAAGAGTGGCGCCGTCCATGACGATGGCATCGCATTCGACGCGGCCATCGAGATTCAAATGCGAGCCGTAGCCGGCGTCGAACACCGGATCATCCTCCAGGATCACGACGGCGGCTTCGATAGCATCGAGAGCGGATCCACCCGCTTCGAGAATGCGCCAGCCGGCGGCCAGCGCTCGCTCGCAGCCCGCTTTGCAGGCGGGAACCGCGGCATCGGGAATATCCCAGGCGCCGCCGTGAACGATTAAAGACGGTTTCATCGGTGAAACGAGCATGGCAAAGCGAATTCGCTTTGTCCACGAAGTCGGCTGGTTAAGGTTCGAAATGGATAGTGAGAAGCTGGCGCAAAATCAAAAGAAGAAATCGAGCAGGACGAGGAGAGGAGCGGCGATCAACAGGGTGGCGGAGCGATAGACAAGCGCTCGCGGCATGCGGCTGATGGACCCGGCAAAAAATTCGGGGAGCAGCCTGAGCCGCGATTGTTCCCTGGGGCTGTAGAACGGTCCACTCGGCGTGTAGCGCGAGAGGTTGCGGCGAAGGACGCCCACTTCGCTATAGATCCACACAGACACGTCTTCGCGGCCGCGCCACATGATCACCGCGCCGGCGATAAAAAATAAATACCCTAAGACAGTTAAGAGCCCGAGTTCCGGGCCCGCACCCCAATACATATGAACCTCATAGCTTGGCCCAAAAACATTGCCCGATTCAGACGATGCTGAGAGGCCGGCGATTACGCCTCTTCGTGAATGGTGGTCAGGCGTACGACTTCAAACTCCTTTTTGCCGGCGGGGGTAGTCACCTCAATCTCGTCACCAACCTTGCGGTTGAGCAAGGCTTTGCCGATGGGCGAGGTGGTAGAAATCAACCCCTTCTCGGCGTCGGCTTCCTCGGTGCTGACCAGCTTGTACTCAATTTTCACGTCCCGCTGCACATCCAGCACCAGGAGGCGGGAGCCGTAGCCGGCGCGATCTTTAGGGATATTGGTCAGATTCAGCATGCCCAGGTCGCCGAGCCGCTGCTTGAGCTGGCCGATGCGCGCGTTCACGAAGCCCTGGCGTTCCTTGGCGTATTTGTACTCGGCATTTTCAGAAAGGTCGCCGTGAGCGCGGGCCACGGCAATCTCCTTGGGGAGATCCACGTTGAGCTCGTGAGAAAGATGATCAATTTCCTCGAGCAGTTTTTGTTTTATCTTGGCGAGCGGGTCGGGCATGGCGGTAGTCATCTAGCTTTTTGTGCGCCTCAAAAACACCGCGGAGTCCGAAGGTGACGGACCCCGCGCATGAATGATTATAGATGGGGTGGAATTGCGGCCACAAGGGTGTTTGCGGCGCAAACCCGCCAGGGTTGAAGAAGCGTTATTCCCGGCTACTTAACCTTTATATCCAGGGTCTGGGTTTTGGTATTTCCCGCGGCATCCTGGATGGTGAGGGTATAGGTGGTGTCCTTCGCGGGGGAAACTTCGACGCAGCGATTGTAAGAGGGCCATACGGGATTATCCTGCGGCTCGAGTTTGACGGTTTTGGCATTGGCGACGCCGTAGCAGAGTTGCAGGCTCTCGCCGCGACGGACTACTCCTGCGCTGGCGTAAAAACTCTGGATGGCCAGTTCCTTGCCCCCCATGCCCTCCACGGTCCGGCGGTCATCGGCAAGCTGCTTCTGAGTTTTTTCTTCGGATGCGTGGCGCTGCAGGTTGCGGTTTTCCTGCCAGCGCGCGAAGAAAATCCAAAGTACATAAAGCAGCACGGCGAGCAAAGCAAACCAGGAGTACAAGATCCAATTTTTGAGCGCCGGCTTGGTACCCGGGTTTTGCTGCTCAGCCAACATGGGGACCTTTACTTAAGAGATTTAATCTCACGAATATTTTGACGGCAAAACATCATAGCACTGCGCGGTAAGCGAAGCCTGCAGTTCAAGCGTTCTCGCTGCGACCAGAATAATTCGTTCGCCGCATCTCACCGATTCGTGTAACTTCCCAGCACTACTGGGCCGCGACGCGCGGCGCGATTTGAAAGGGAGACACCTGGCGATGAGAGTGCGATTCAGGGTCGGGACTTTTGTATTGGCGTGTCTGGGCTATGGCGCGGTGGGCTATGGCCAAGCGGAGCGTAAACCGGCCGCTGATCTGATCATCACCAACGCGAAAGTGTGGACCGTGGATAAAGTCTTACCGACGGCTCAAGCGGTCGCGGTGCTGGGCGATCGCATTGTGGCCGTGGGCACAAACGCGGACGCCGAAGTGTGGCGTGGCCCGCAAACGCTGGTGATTGATGCCGCGGGGAAACTGCTGGTGCCAGGGTTCAACGACTCGCACGTGCATTTCATCAGCGGGGGAGCGCAGCTCGATAATGTGCAGCTGAACGATGTGACCAGCGCGCAAGAGTTTACGCGGCGCATTGGCGAGCAGGTGCGGGCAGTCCCAAAAGGCGGCTGGATCCTCGGCGGGGACTGGGATGAAACAAAGTGGAGTCCCGCGGAA
>JBBRPU010000466.1:0-2689 GCA_038227545.1 Candidatus Acidiferrales bacterium | reverse complement strand
GCCATTCCATGGCGGGTTCGAACGATCCAAAAACGCGTGGGGAGATTTTCAACTGGATTGCGAAGCACGAAAAAGTATTTTATTCGCCGCGAACTCCAATGCATCCAGTGGGAGTTTATTTTTCGCCGAAGAGCCGCAATTACGACAGTGCCGGCTTTTTGCCTGCTTATCGTGGAGTTTTGTCGCTGCTGCTGCAAAAGCACCGGGAGTTGCAAGTGGTGACGCCACGGACGCTGGCCGAATTTCACGGCGCCGTACTGGTGCTGCCAAATGTCAGCGTGCTGGCTGAAGACGAGAAAGCCAAGCTTCGCCAATTCGTGACCAGTGGAGGCCGGTTGGTGATTACCGGCGTGGATGCCACGGAATTTGGCGAGAGCAAGAGCGTGACCCGTTTTGCGGAGTGCCCGGCGAAGCTGTATTTTGAGCAATAGCAGAAGGATTTTGCGACGGGTTCGGTGGCTGATTCCAAACAATTTCTGGCCAGCATGGACTCGCGAGCGGAAATGGCCATTGAAGCTCCGCCGACGGTAACAAGCAACATCGCTTTGGTGGATGGCGCTCCGCATATTTTCTTCGCAAACTTCACGGGCCTCGTGCCGCACAAAATTGCGACTCCCACGGCGCAGACGGGCGTGAGAATTTCTGTTCGCGCCGGTAAAAAACGAATCCTGCGCGTGCTGCCATTTCTGGGCGAGGTTCAATCCGTGCAGGGCCAGACCGCCGCTGACCGCACCACTTTTACGCTGCCGCCTCTTGAGCGTGGCGCGGTGGCCTGGATTGCAGACGAAGCACCAGTTCATTGATACTTGGCCTGGCTAATGCGCTCCGTTGTGACCCGCTGACGTGTGAAAGATGAGGAAATGCAGATTTCTGAAGGAAAACGAAAGGGCCTGGAAGCGCTGTCGGACAAGCGCGGCGTAATCGCTGCGCTGGCGATAGATCAACGCGGAGCATTGCGCAAATTATTTTCAGCTGCAACGGGTATGGAGCCGGAGCGCATCCCGCGGGAAAATCTCGAGAAATTCAAGGAAGCGGTCAGCCGAATTCTGACTCCTTATGCCAGCGCCATTTTGCTGGACCCGGAGATTGGCCTCACCGCCGCCGCGCAGCGAGCAGAAAAATCTGGCTTGCTGCTGGCCTACGAGCAAACCGGTTTTGACAAAGCCATTCCGGGCCGGCTGCCCCGTCTGTTGGACGGCTGGTCGGTGAAGAAATTGCTGGCTGCCGGCGCAAACGGGATCAAAACTCTGTTGTACTATTCGCCCTTCAGCGACGGGGCGGTGAACAAACAGAAGCAGACGTGGGTGCGGAATGTTGGCGAAGAGTGCGCCGCCAACGACGTGCCCTATTTTCTGGAGATCGTTGCCTATCACGATGACATGGATGAAAAAAGTCTCGAATTTGCGCTGGTCAAGCCCCAGGTGGTGACGCGCGCGGTCGAAGAATTCTCCGGCTCGCAGTATCGGGTAGATATTCTAAAAGTCGGCGTTCCGGTGAACATGAATTTCGTCGGGGACGCGCCGGCAGGAGCTTCGTCCGCCGCGTATACGCGCGAGCAGGCCAGAGAATATTTTCGTCAGGCATCGGCGTCAGCAAGAAAGCCATTCATCTATCTTTCGGAAGGCGTAAGTAACGAGTTGTTCAGCGAGACGCTGGAGCTGGCCGCCGAGGCGGGAGCAAATTTTTCCGGCGTGCTGTGCGGGCGTGCTACCTGGAAGGGTGGCGTGCCGGTATTTGCGGCACAGGGAATGAACGCTTTGGAAGACTGGCTGTCCAGTGAAGGGGTACAAAATATTCAGCGCGTCAATGCGCGTTTGTCAGCCGCAAAACCGTGGTTCCGGTTTCTTGAAACGGCTACTGGCAACGCGGCATTGAGCTGACGCCATGGTTCACGGCGCCTCCAGTGCGTTCTGGTGTGTGAGCCTGAATCCGGGGATAGACAAACGTGTGCGTGTGGCCGAACTGGTGCCTGGCCGCGTAAACCGGATCAGGGATGTTCGCGCCGACCCTGGCGGAAAAGCTGCGCACGTTGCGATGGTGCTACAAACGTTGGGCGCGGACCCGCTGTGGCTCGGCTTCGCCGGGGGGAGCATTGGAGAAAATTTGCTGGAGGGGCTGCGAAAATTGAACATTCGAGCTCATGCAGTGAAAGTTTCAGCCGACACTCGCGTGAATCTGGAAATCATAGATGACCAAGGTGTTGTCACGGAATTGCTGGAGCCCGGTTCTCCGATCGCGCCAAAGGACTGGGATGATTTTGTTGAAGTTTTTGAAAACATGCTGGCTCAGGAAAAAATGCCGGGCAGAGTGGTGGCTTCAGGAAGCTTGCCTCCTAACGCCGTGGCCGACGTGTACGCGAAACTTACGGAATTGACGCACGGCCATGGGCATAAAATATTTCTGGACACCAGCGGCGAGCCGCTGCGCATCGCTCTGGGCCGCGGGCCGGACTTCGTGAAACCAAATCGCGAAGAAGCGGAGGCGCTGGTCGGAGAAAAAATTGTTGATCGCGCGGGGGCAAGAACCGCGGTCAAGCGAATCATGCAACTCGGCGCCAAGAGTGCCGTGGTGAGCCTGGGCCACCAGGGCTTGGTATGGCAGCCGGCGTCAGAACAGAGCGTGTACCACGTCGAAGCGTTAGACGTGGGTGTGAAATCCAGCGTTGGCAGTGGTGATGCTACGGTGGCGG
>JBBRPU010000465.1:0-2703 GCA_038227545.1 Candidatus Acidiferrales bacterium | reverse complement strand
TGCCCGAGCCCTAACGGCAACGCGCTGCCGGCCGCAGGCACTCTCGATCCGAATTTTGTGCCCTGCCTCGGCGCATTCCAGGGCTTCCCGGGAGGTGACACCACCGTTTTCCCGAACTACGCCTGCAGCGGCACCGGTCCGGGAGTCATCCCCTCACAATTTCTCTTTGGTCTCGTGGTTCCCAGAAAATTCGTTGCGCCCAGCACGCAGCAATGGAACCTGACCGTGCAGCGTTCCCTGGGGCACGAATGGATTCTTGAACTGGGCTACGTGGGCACGCACGCGGTGCATCTGCGTGAAACCCGCACCATCGGAGCGCAACTGGCCACCGCCGCGAATCCCATCACCATCACTGCCCAGGACGGCACGCCCTACACCATTACCCAAAGCACCTTCGGCAATGGCCCGGCGCGCTCCGCGAATCCCGGCGTCAACCTCTACAATGGCATGCAGATTTTCGCCAATGACGCTTACTCCCACTACCACTCCTTGCAGGCCACGCTTGCCCGCCGCTGGGGCGCCGGCTACTTCCAGGCCGCGTACACATACTCCAAATCCACAGACGCCACCTCCACCGGCAACACCGCGTTGAACACTGCCTTCAACGATCAGAGTTCTCTGAATGGCTCGCGTGGCTTGTCCGACTTCGATCGCCCGCACCGCTTTGTGGTCAGCTACCGATACGAGCTTCCCTTCTTCCGCGACGCGGAAGGATGGCGTCGCGCAGCTCTCGGCGGTTGGGCAGTGAGCGGCATTACCATTTTCCAGTCCGGCACGCCCTTTTCGGTTCTGGATAACTCTGCTGGCTTTGCCTACATCGGCGGCTTGCAAGCCGGCGTAGCGGGAGCCCAGCTCGTTGATGGCGCTTCCATTCGCGATGGCTACGCCCACGGAGACATCCATACCCTGGTGAACAACGGTTATTTAAACCGTGACAATTTCACCTTCGCGCCTCCCGCGGATCCGGCTGGATGCAACGCGGATCCTACCGGGGCCGCTTGCACTACCGCCTTCGGCAACCTCGGTCGCAACATTTATCGCGGGCCCTCTCAGCAGAACTGGGATTTCGCGTTGATCAAGAATTTCCGCATTACGGAGCGCCAGGAACTGCGCTTCACGGCGGATTTCTTCAACATCTGGAATCACACTAATTTCGCGAATCCCTCTTCCACTGAAATTTCCAACCCCGCCTTCGGCAAAATTTTCTCCACCGTAGGCACACCGCGCCTGATCCAATTCTCCCTGCGATACGCCTTCTAGGCACCGCGCCGGGTTATGATTCGCAGTTGGAGTCGGGTGCCCCAGGCTCGTTTTGTAGCCTGGGTCTTGCAGTTCGCGGGGCACGAGTGATGGCGGCACAACTCAGGTAACGCGCCCAGACTTGTTCCGAAAGTAGCGACCTACGCTTTTGCTTTTCAACTTCGCTCCTGCGTAGTTGTAGGTTTGCGCAGAGAGGAATCTCTCTTGGATGTTCCGCGCAAGCCTACGAACAAGTATATTTCGCTGATTCCCTGGTCTTTGCAGTGCCAACTACAAAGGAAACCAAAATGTCCAACGAAACCCCACGCATCAAATTACTTGAACGCGACGCCGTCACCCCCGAAGCCGCCGTTATCTACGACGCCCTCCTGGCCCAGCGCGGCGTAGTCCCCAACATGTTCAAAGCCTTGGCCTACTCTCCCGACATCGCCAAAGGCGTATCCGGCTTCCTCAAGCCGCTTCTTAGTGATAGCGCGCTCACGGGCTGGTATAAGGAACTCATCGCCGTGCGCATCTCCATCCTCTCCGAATGCGAATATGCCATTCGCGCCCACTCCATCTCCGCCCAAAAAAAAGGCGCCACCGAAGCCCAGCTCGCCGGCGTCAAAGATTTCGAAACCGGCCCGTACTCGGAAAAGGAAAAACTGGGTTTTCGTCTTGCTGATCGCTTGCACGGCGGCGGCCGCGCGGTGGACGACGCCTTTTACCGCCAACTCCAAACCGCATTTACCCCGCCAGAGCTCGTTGAATTATTTCTCACCGCCGCCGCTTTCGAAATGTTCCCGCGCTTTATTGACGGCTTGCAGATTCCCACCACGCCCGCCCCACTTTCTGCGGCGAAGTGATAATATTCTCCGCGGACCATTCGACCTATGCGACCTGTTGCAACACGCGTATCACATCTCACCGGTGAAGGCGCCCTGGCCGTTTTTTCTCGCGCCAAGGAACTCGAGCGCGATGGCCACTCCATCATCCATCTTGAGCTTGGCGAACCGGATTTTCATCCCGCCGCGCCCGTCGTGGACTCTCTGCGCGACGCCGTAGCCAGTGGCCGCGACCGTTACGTTTCCACGCGCGGCATCCCGGCGTTGCGTGCCGCCGTCGCCAGTTATCTGAAACAAACTCGCCGCCTGGAAATACCCAGCGAAGAGGTGCTCATCGCACCCGGTTGCAAAATGGCGTTATCTCTGGCCATGATGGCGCTCATCGAGCCCGGCGCCGAAGTCCTCTATCCCGATCCCAGCTTTCCCATCTATCCGTCCTTCACTCGCGGCCTGGGCGCCACGGCCGTCCCCTTCGCCCTCGAAGAAAAAAACAAATTTCAGCCTGACCTTCAGGAAATCGCCGCAAAAATTACCCCCCGCACCAGCGTGCTGATTTTTAATTCTCCCAACAATCCCACCGGAACCGTTTTCAGCCGCGAAACTCTTCAGCAAATAGCCG